>JAITAZ010000031.1 GCA_031283825.1 Planctomycetaceae bacterium
GGGTTTAGCAATTTAAAAACGCTAAAAGTCCCTAATAAATTGTTACAACGCAAAATCCAAAATAAATTTTCCGACTAATATTACATAATTCAGAATTTAAAAATCCGTGAACGGTTACGCTTTGATTAAGTCGTATCAGAATGTAAGTGCGTATAAGTTTCTATACATGTTCTCTTCGGTAATGTATCTCCTTCAAAATAAACAACTCCGGGCAAACGAAACGCTAATGGTTTTGCTGTTCCGGCAAAGTTTATATCAACTTCGTTACATGATAATAGTATCTCGCCGAACTTAGCTCTTGTTGCAGAAAAAAGTTCAGGACAACTTATCTCAACCATCCAAAAAAACTCCGGTAGTTTTTTGAAACGATCAAGTATATATTCCTCCAACCAATAATTTTGTAAAAACTGAATATACTGTTCCCGTCTAATAAAAATAGACCGCAAAACAATTTGTTTGTTTTTTACAAAATGAACTAAACGGTCATACCAAGAGATATAAAGCATCGGGTTGAGATCAATAAAAGAATTAAGAATCTCTAACGCAACTAGCTCTGTTTTTTCAAAGCAAAGAGCATCTTTACATTGATTTAATCCCCAAAGATGTAAAAAATTGCCTTTTTCAATAAAATTTCTTGGAATACAAAGATAAGGTCCAAAATTGTCATCATGTATAATATACGTGCTTAACCATCCCTCGCTTGAATAATATTCGTTCAATCCAAAATAAAATTTTCTTGCATCAGAAACCCATGTATCTTCGTTAAATGTGTGTCCTATGACAGGAACCACATGCGAGCTGTTTGTTGTATTAAAAGCAAGCAAAGATGGACATCCTGATTCAATATTCCCATAGAGCGAAGAATAAAAAGATATTTTTTTAGTTTTTTCTAATGAAGCCGGCGACTCTTCTTTTGAAATAATATTTTTTTTAGCCAGAATTTGAGTTATTTCATGTGTTCTCAATCCTGGTACTGGATATTGCGTAATTTCTGCAAGTTGATTAATTTCTGCATAAGAGATATCGCCTTCCGGTAAAAGCAAAGACAATACAGAACGCAATGCAACATGAGCACACACAAAAGACAAACCATTTTGTTGAGCATATAAAACCCCTGTTATGTCAAAAATTCCAAAAGGGTAAGCAACTTTATAAGTTCTTTTACAGTGAATAAAATTATTATGTAATTCGTGTCGATAAGGTTTTAGTATAGACTCATAAATAAACAAATTATGTCGTCTATTTTTAAAAAACTCTTTTCTTATTACAGCATAACCCAAGAAATCATCTAGTGCGGGGCGATGGTCTTTCTCCGATGCAAAAAAAGAAACACGCCATACTTGAGAATTAGTAAAATCGCAATTACATTGTCGTAATAAATTGTCATCTTCTTGAATTCTCTCATTATGACTATCTATGCTTTCCACTAAAAATGAACAGAGGTCAAGTTTTCTAGCTAAAGAAAAAATACGTCTTACCGTATGTTCAGAATCAAAAAAACGATCTATAAAGTTGAAATTAGAATGTATTGGTTTTCTAGCGTCGTACCATTCATTTATTTTACCGCAATTTTTACGAAAACCCGTAGGTGATAAGTCTTGCATGATGCTTATACTCCTTTATGAGAAACGATATTCACATTGCAATGCTTCTTTACGGGCTATTTGTTGCCCTTCTACCTGAATGCGGTTTTGCTCTTCGACAATCTCCGAAGGAGTGTAAGGTTTCATTGGAGCAAAAGATACGTTGACTATTTTTTTCCCTTCTTTTGCTTTGATTCCTTGTTGATAAGCATCCTGTAAACCATCTGCCAACGCTTCCAAATTAGCGTACATTGTTCTTTTCATTGTAAAATCATCCATAATAAAATGACCTTTGAATCCATACCAAAGTATAAAAAATTTTTCAGAGCAAACCAACCCTGAAATTATCTCTGAATTGTACTATATATCGTTTTTGAATCAAGTAGATATTAGAAAAAATATCTTACTATTAATTTTTAGTAACTGTTCACGTGTTAAAAATTCGGAATTAAAATATTTTTGTAATTGTTTACGTGAAAAAAATATCTTCCGATGCTCTTTCGGGGCTTAGGAAATTTTTCTCTTGTGCGTGAACGGTTACATTCTGAAATTTCCTCTTTTTCCCCTCTGTTACAATTGGAAATTATTTTTGTATAATTCTTTTCTTATTGTGTTCTATTTTTCGGGATTTATTATGGCTTGTGCTATGGATTTTGGCGATTTTAATTGAAAATTTTGGCGCGGGTAGTTTAAAATTTTTTGAATTCCTGTTTTTACATTACTAACGATTAAGTTAAAAATCATGTTACAATTTTTCGATAATGTTTTGAATCCGCTTTTTATTCGCGAGCTTCGTCAATTTGTGCGTAACAGATTTATTATTATTTTGATCAATCTTTACGTTGTATCGCTTGTAATTGCTTGTTTATTTATTTTGGCGCCTTTATTGACAGACAGTTGGGGCGTTTATGGCGCGTATCTTATTGTATCTTTGGGTCATCTTGTATTTATTGCGAGTTTATTTGCGGTGGTATTGCGGACGGCGATGAGTATGGCGACGGACAAAATAAACGAAGACTTAATGTTCTTTTCGTCGATGACTCCGACGACGATTGTTTTGGGCAAGATGTTATCTGGTGCGGCGTTTACTTTGTTGTTGATGAGTATAACGGCGCCGTTTGTAACGATAGCGTTTTTGTTGCGAGGCGTTGACCCGAAAGGCGTTGTAACAATGTTTATGGCGGTTTTTATTCTTATTCAGGGTTTGAACTGTTTTGCGATTTTTGCGGCTTGCAGTAAGAACAAGTGGTCGGCGTATCAGACGATAATTCCGATTATGCTTATTTCGTTTTTAACGTATATTTCATTGGGTTCGTTTTCGTTTCATTTATTTTTCTTTGGTTCGAGTATTTGGTTTGATTTATGGATTCCTTTATTCTTATCGATTGCTTTTATTGCGATAATGATTTGTGCGGCGATAACTTTACTAATGCCGCCAATGTCGAACAGAGCATTCCCGATGAGAATATTGTTGATGGTATTATTTGTGGTTACGATTGCGGCGATAGTTATTCAGGCGTTTATTACTAACGTGTCCTATGAGTTTTATGGTTCGTTTGAGACTATAGTTTTCATTTTCTTGTTTGTTTTAAGTATGACGACTGTTTGCGAATCGGATAGTTGGTCGATTAGGATTCGGCGAGGTTTGCCGAAATCGTTTTTTAAGAGGGCGATTTTATTCCCGTTTTATGACGGCGCAGCGTGCGGAATTATATGGATTCTGATGATTATTTTGACTATGGGAATTTTGGAAAATATATTGTTGCCGGACAACAAGTTTTTTACGATTGAGATTACAAATGATGGATTGCGTTTACCGTTATTAACGGGTTGTTTATTTTTCGCGTTAAATTATGCGATAACGGCGATGTTAATTCGGAGTTGGGTTTTGAAAAAACTTAAACCGGCGCATGTCAAGTTTATTATATTGATTTTATTATTCTTGTTTATTGTTGGCAGTTTCGGAATTTATCTTGTAAATAATTTATCGACAGATTTTAGTACGATTGATCAAGTTGTTATTGAGAACTATTCGACAAGCGTATTATCTATGTTGAATCCGGTTTGCGACATGGTCGATCCGACCGACAACCTTTCGATGGATTATTTACAGATACGAGAGAAACGCGTTTTAGGACTAATGATTTGGTCGGCGATATCATTAGTTTTATTAGCAATATGGTATAAGCAAAGACTACGAAACTTCTCCGCAAATTTCAAAGAGCCGCTGTCATACGAAGA
>JAITAZ010000161.1 GCA_031283825.1 Planctomycetaceae bacterium
CAAAGTCGTTTGTGTCTGCGACGTCTGGAAAAAAAGAGCCGTCGAATCCGCCGCGAAACATAAACTCAACGCCGAATTCGCGTTTCAAGATTACCGAAAAGTAATCGATAACAAAAACGTTGACGCAATCGTTACCGCAACGCCCGAACATTGGCGCTCGCTCATTTGTGTCAACGCCGCGCTTGCCGGAAAACATCTTTATGTTGAAAAACCAATCACGCTCACGGTCGAAGACGGAGTCTTGATGAGAAAAGCCGCTAAAAAAACCGGTATCGTTTTTCAATGCGGAAGTATGCAACGCTCGATGATTCCAAATTATCTTGCGTGTCAGTTTATTCGCGAAGGAAAACTCGGCAAAATCAAAGAAGTAATTGCGGCAAATTACGAATCGCCTTGGCTCAATAATCTACCGGCAGAAGAAATCCCCGAAGGTCTCGACTGGGATTTATGGTGTGGTCCAACCGAACCTGTACCGTTTAATCGTCAGCTTTTTGTGCCGCGCGGGAATCCGGGATGGTTGTCGTTCCGAAATTATTCCGGCGGAGAAATGACAGGATGGGGAACTCACGGATTCGATCAAATTCAATGTGCGCTCGGAATGGACGAAACAGGTCCAGTTGAAATTTTAGTCGAAGGCGAAAAATTACAACCTCCGACTTATGATAAACCGGAGTCAGCTAAACGCGGAAATGGAATTTGTTCTCAACCGGCTTTAGCGTATCGTTACGCTAATGGAATTACTGTTAAACTTGGCAATTCAAATCGTGGAGGTGCAATTTTTATTGGAGAAAAAGGCAAGGTTGAAATTTTCCGAGACAGAATGACCTCAAATCCAAAAGAACTCGCCGCAGACTGGCTGAAGGAAAACTCAAATCTCAAATTGCCGTCGCATACGACTGACTGGATCAATTGTATTTACAGCGGAAAACAAACTATCGGACACTTAGAATCAGGAATCCGTACAGCGACAATTTGTCATTTGCTTAATATCGCGCGTTATCTTGGAAGAAACTTAAAATGGGATCCAGCAAAAGAAGAATTTATCGGAGACTCCGAAGCAAATACTTGGCTAAAACGAGAGCATCGAAAAGGATTTGAACAGCCAACAGTCTCTTAAAACTTTGGAAAATACAACAAGCCGATTGAAAAATAAATATGATTAAATACAATGGGGTCTTGTTGAGAATATTTTGTATTATTCAATAAGTTAGACGACCTTTTTCCGAAGGTCGTCTAACGTTGAATAGTTACAATTACAGATTTAATTCCGAAATTTTCCAAAACTATGGCAACGAATCTTGAACAGTTTTTGATTGAGAGTCAACGGGCTGACGTTATTCCGGTAACGCGGCAACTTATTGCTGATTTGCATACGCCGGTTTCTCTTTTGAAGCGATTTTATAAAAATCAAGAAGGAATTTTTTTACTTGAGAGTATTGAAGGCGGCGAGAAATGGGGACGTTATTCCTTTCTTGGCGTTTCGCCTCATGCTTTTGTCGAGGTTTACGGGGACAATGTCGCGGTCAGGGAGTATAACGATTCCGGCGTTTTGTCTAATGAAAGAACGATTCCGCATGATAATAAGCCGCTTCAGGTTTTACGCAATTTAATGTCGAGTTATCATGCGGTTGAGCATCCTGATTTGCCGCGATTTTTCGGCGGTTTAGTCGGTTATTTCGCTTATGAAATGACGACGTTCTTCGAGAATATTCAGAGTCGTCTTGAGAACGAGCCTTTTGCGAGTTTTGTTATTCCGCGCACAATGTTAATACTTGACAATGTCAAGCAGACGTTGACGATTTGCGTGTTGACGTTTCCGAATCGTGCAACAAGTTCGGAAGAGTGTAGCGAGAGCGACGGACAGAATAAGCAGAGAATATTTAAACTTGCGATGGATGAAATTGATCGTATTGTTTGTGAGTTGGAGAAACCGACGTCGTTGAAACAACCGGAGAGCGGCACGGGAAAAAAGTTGAAGTTGAAACCGGTGTTGACAGAGGAAGAATATTGTAATCGAGTTGAGATTATCAAGGAACATATCGCGGCGGGTGATTTAATTCAATGTGTTTTTTCACAACAATTTGTGTCGGACAATGCGCCGGATGCGGTTTCTCTTTATAGGGCGTTGCGTTTTGCGAATCCAGCGCCGTATTTATTTTTTATGCATCTTGGCGAGATGATTTTGGCGGGTTCGTCGCCGGAAACAATGATAAGATTAGAAGGTCGAACGGCAACATTACGACCTATTGCCGGAACAAGAAAACGCGGCGCTACCGAACAAAGAGATCGCGAATTAGCGGACGAAATGTTGCAAGACCCAAAAGAAAAAGCGGAACATTTGATGTTAGTCGACTTAGGACGAAACGATTTAGGAAGAGTTGCAAAAACAGGAACGGTTCAGGTTACAGATTTAATGTTTATTGAACGGCATCCGCATGTGATGCATCTTGTATCGAATGTTACGGCACAACTTGAAGACGGCTTAGACGGATTTGATTTATTTGAATCGACGTTTCCGGCGGGAACGTTGAGCGGCGCGCCGAAAGTCAGGGCGATGCAAATTATTTCAGAACAGGAAACGGTATCGCGTGGAGCTTACGGCGGCGCGGCTGGATATATTTCGTTTAACGGCAATATTGATTTTGCAATCACAATTCGAACTGCAAAAATCCAAAAAGGAAAATTAACAGCTCAAGCCGGCGGAGGAATCGTCTATGATTCAATCCCAGAACTAGAACGAAAAGAAACCATAAACAAAGCAATGGGAATCTCAAGAGCAATTGAAATGTTAGAAAATCTGTAGAATTAGTTTAACGATTCAGCCGAAAATTTGAATGTAAATTTTAAAATATAAAAGTAACATTAACAACGAAAAGAACGTCGTTGTTTAAATTGAAAATCGGCAACTCAAAAGACAACGCCCATGAGCTTTTTCTAATAGACACGAAAAGAAAACGGTTTGCTAATTCCCGTTCAACTAGTTAAACGATACTCAAAAACGTAATTCGCCTGCAATCAATTTACGTAACAAAAAATACCCTTGTGAAAAAAATTAAAATACATTATGAAAAAAT
>JAITAZ010000195.1 GCA_031283825.1 Planctomycetaceae bacterium
GTCTCTATTGGTGATCTTTTGATCGAACAATGAGACGCAAGGCATTGCGTCTCTACATTGGGTTTAGCAATTCAAATCCGAATTTAAAAACCCGTGAACGGTTACGCATAATTCAAGGAAATATCGTTACAAAAAATTCCGCTGAATTTAAAAAAATATGCGGCAAGAAATATTCCTGTCGCATACTTTTTGCTTTTTAGCGAAAAAAAACAAGTCTAACGTTACGCAACAACATCTAAACCTCGTCCGACTTTGGAATCAAGACTTGGCGTTGTTTTCAAGGCGGCGTCTGAAATCAAACCAATAAGTGCTTCGCCTAATTCTCGTTCTACTGAACGAGTCTTTTGAAGAACTGTCATTTGAGTTTTTAACGCAATTTGTTCCTGCTGTTGTTGTATAGCGTTTGCAATAATCGGATCCATAAATTTCCTCCAAGTAAATTTTTACAAGAATCCTTCTTGAAACGCAACTGTAACGCTTGATGGTTTATCGATTTCTGCTTTTTTAACGAAAATTCTTTTTAAGAATTTGTCATAAAAAGTAGAAATTAAGCGTTGCAGTTCTAGGTTAATCAAACGCCGACGTTGGCATTTTAACTAAATTAACCAATTTGTCCACTTGCTCTATTTTAACATATATTTCGCAAATGACAACTCAAAATTCGACTATTTAATGAAAAAAAATCAAAATAATCTTAAATAATGGCAATATTCGTATTGATTCAAAATTGGAAAATACGGATAATCCGCTTAATGAATTTGAGTTGATTGCGTAAATTTATCCATCAAGCGGAAGTTTTACTGATTTGACGACAATGAGTCGTTTAGACTCAAAAAAAACAATTTACGCGAATAAAATTTTAAAAAAGACGAAACGTTTTTTGATTGATTCGTGTATATTGGTAATTGTTCGAGTTTGTCGTTGGCGGCGCGATTTTTTTCGTATTTTTTCAAATTTAATTAAAGTTTTTTTTGAAAACAGATCGCAGATTTGAATTTTTGTTACAAAAAATAATTTAAATCCGCGTTTGACATTTAAATCGCTAGTAGTAAAAAAAACTTTGACATAATTTGATTAAATAATCGAACGCCGATTAAACGACAACGTATAATTTTTTCATGTAGGTTAATTGCGGTTGACGGTCGAGGAATACTGTCAATTTGATTAACAATGGTAAGAAAAAAAATTTTTGAAATTACTTAACGTTGAAACTAACATTTTCAACCAAAGTATAAGGAGAGAACAATGGAAATTAATCGTAACCAATATTCGCAGTATTCTCAGGGAATACAAAAAGTTCGCGGAAGTCAAGATGTCAATCGTCAATTGTCGTCTGACAAAGCTGTTTCATCCAACGACGCGAAAGTAAATCAGCATCGCGACGAAGTAAAATTTACGGATGAAGCAATTAAAATTAGTAACAAGTCGCAAGTTGAGCCGTCAACTGCCGGAGTTAGATTTGATTTAGTAAATAGAGTCAAATCCGAAATTGCCGCTGGGACTTACGATACGCCAGACAAAATGGATATCGCAATCAACAGAATGGTCGATAAACTGAATTTAATTTAACAGTCCAATTGACCGACTAGCACTTTGTTGATTTTTAAAATTGAGTTCAAAATTCCTTTTTAAAATAAGGCAGTTTAATAAACTGCTCATACTTTAATTTTGGGTTATCGCCGATGCTTGCTTTCGGAAAGCAGACTTTTACGCCCTTGAGACGCCAAAATTCCTAGTGCGAATCGTATATTTATTAAAGTACGATCACAAAATTAAAAATTAACAAAGCGAGAGTTTTGCAAGAATCAATTTTGAAAATTGAGTAAAAAAATAATTTAAAATTCCTCCGATTGATACGCAGTTTCACTCTCCTTCTGTGTATCGTTGTTTGGAGACCTGACTTGAAAAAGTTGGGTCTCTTTTTTTTTGCATAGAGAAGAAAATTATTCAGAAGACATTCTTGTTTAAAATCTGGAGTTAAAGGTTTCGGTCGGGGGAATAAAACTGAAAAATATTTAATCTTACGCGTAAGTTATTTGACGTTCTAAAGGGAATCTCTAAAAATTAATTTTAAACCACAGAGGACACAGAGAACACAGAGAAAATTTTAATTTGAATCAAAACATAATTTAAATTTATTAAAATAAAAATTTGGATTTAAATCAAAATTTAATTTTAAAAAATATTCTCTCTGTGAACTCTGTGAACTCTGTGTTCTCTGTGGTTAATAAAAAAACGAGTTTTTAGAGATTCCCTAAATCGTAATTGCAAAAATTTATTTCTACATCGTCAAGTAAGAATTTTGTAAACCGTTGAAATAAATTTTGATAATATCTCAGCGGAATTTTATGATTATTCAGTCGCAACTTTTTTTATGGAACATTCGAGACTACGGGACTAATGGGACGTTTCAATTTAAATCTGATTGAAAAGACTCGCGAAATAAATGGCTATTTACAAATTCTTGAAAAAATCTATATTGAGAACGCTCAAAAAAAAGTCGATCAACTTGCAGAATTGCTAAAAATTTCCTTAAAATAACACTAAACAAAAGATAAAAATAAATATGAATAACTTAAAAATCCAAAATATCAGGTTAAATAAAATAATCAATCGCCGCAATAAATCAATTGCATCGTTTGCTCCACGCTTGAGCCTTTTTAATTATTCGCGTCTGATTCCATTACTCTTTACGCTATTGATCTCGCTCTTGCTTGCCGCTCTCTACAACAACTCAAACAACACAACTTTCGGCGAAGAAGAATCTTCAGAAAATAAAGACGTTATCGTCCGCGCAAACGAATTGTCTGTTGCATTTCGTAACGCAACTAATCGCGTCTTGCCGGCAACAGTCAAAATAATCTCACGAATCCAAACCACCGAAGAATATAACGCAATGGCAAAACTACTACCCGCAATACCCACAACAAAACAACGTCGAAACCCGGGAGATAACACCGGAACAGGAATCCTCATAGACCCAAACGGAATCGTCGTTACCAATAATCACGTCGTTAATGTCGCCAGAGAAATCGACGTTGAATTGCCAGACGGACGTACTTTCTTCGCCCGAAAATTCAGACACGACCCAGATACAGACATCGCCGTAATCTGGCTCGACATCGAACCAAACGAAAAATTACCCTACGCAACATTCGGTAATAGCGATAAAATGGATATCTGCGACTGGGTAATCGCCGTCGGAAATCCATTCGAACTCGACTCAACCGTCAGCGCAGGTATTATCAGCGCAAAAGGCAGGTCTCTACAACGAGTCAGCCGCACCGAATTTCTACAAACAGACGCCGCTATCAATCCGGGAAACTCCGGTGGTCCTCTAATCAACTTAAACGGCGAAATTATCGGAATAAATACCGCAATCGCTTCACGTACCGGAGGTTCACAAGGTATCGGTTTCGCCGTGCCGTCAAATAATGTCAAATGGGTCGTCGAACAATTAGTCAAAAAAGATCGCGTTGACCGCGCATGGTTCGGAGTCATCCTGACTCCCACAACACCATCCGAAGCAACTCGATTAGGCATACGACCCAAAACCGGAGTCATTATCGATAAAGTTCTGCCCGGCTCGCCTTGCGAAGAAGCCGGATTACTACCAGACGACATAATCATAAAATTCGACGGACAACCAGTAAAAGAAGTTTACCAATTTCAACGCCTGTCAGAAAGAGCAGAAATAAATCGAGAACATACCATCGACTTCATCAGAGATAAAAAATTCAAACGCGTAAACGCATGGGCTATCCTACAACCAAAAGAACAAAAACACGCACGTTTCATCGACGAATCAAAATTACCCTCGCACTTCGATCAACTAGGTATCCTACTCATGGAACCCTCCGACATTATGATCAAAAGTCTAAAACTAGGCGATAAGAGAGGTTTGATCGCAATATGCGTTTTCCCTGAAAGCCGCGCCCACAAAGCCGGTCTATCAGACGGAATGCTAATCACCGCCGTTGACAATATTCCAACGCCAAACATAAAAAGATACATCGAAGCACGCGAAGGAAGCTCGCTCTCAAACGGAATAACATTAAACATCCTCGAACCACAAGGAAACGAACGAAAAATCATCATCAAACTCGCCCCGCCAGAAAATTAAAATTCAAACAAACAAAATAACTCAACCTCGATCAATATCAACCTTAATATCAACCTTAACCTTAACCTTTAACCCTAACATTAACCCTTAACTCAACTAAAACTATGTCAAATAAAAATTCAAACACAGCTAAAATAATCGAAGTACTAAACGAAGCCCGAAGCATGGAGCTTTGCGGAATAACACAGTACATGAATCACCACTACAAACTGGATGACGAAGATTATGTCAAATTAGCAAAAGAAATGAAACGCATCGCAATCGACGAAATGAAACACGCCGAAGCATTCGCTGAACGAATCAAAGATATCGATAGCAACCAAGAACCAACATTCGATATTAAAGGCACTGTCATAAAAGGTCAAAAGATCGACGCGATTTATACCCACGATAAAAACTCCGAAGATGAAACTATCAATAAATATAACGAATTCGCTAAAATCTGCCGCGAAAATAACGACGTAATCAGCGCTACACTCTTCGAAAGAATCGTAACCGAAGAACAAGAACACCTAAATTACTTCGACGACATTGCAAATCATATCAAAGAACTCGGCAACAGTTTTCTCGCTCGACAAACAGATAAAGATTAAATAAAACAGAAAACATTTAACTAAGTTATGTACTTTGAGCGGAACAATGGTTGGTTTTTTCGGTAGAAAATAATAACAGATTAAAAATTTATTTTTGACAAAAATTATCAATAAAATTTGAGCTTTTAGAAATTCCCGATTCAACCGCTGTTTTTTTAATGAGACAAAGAGGACGTTTTAGTTGAAAATCTGTTTGAAACGACTCAAAAGCGATTTCTTTTGAGTCGATAATCTCCGATTTCAAACAACGACGTCCACTTTGTCCACTAAAAAAATGACCATTTGTTCCCGTTCAATGTATAACTCTACCGAAATTTATAGTGCGATTACAACTCAAATTGCGCCGAGTCGGTAAAATTCAAAAAAATTTATGAATACAAAAAAACAAAAAAAATTACCTTACGGCAACGCAAATTTTCAAAGCGTCCGTACAGAAAATAACTACGCCTACGTTGACAAGACTCGATTTATAGAATTACTAGAAAATGAAAACAATAAAAGCAAAATATTCATTCGCCCTCGCCGATTCGGGAAGAGTTTATTTCTCTCGATGCTCTCATATTACTACGATATAAATCACGCTGACGAGTTCGAGCAACTATTCGGCGATTTGTACATTGGTCAAAATCCGACTCCGCTTAAAAATAGTTATGCGGTGATGGCGTTTAATTTCTCTGGAATTGATACGTCAAATGCTGAAAATTTTCGTAATTCGTTTTTTGATAATATTACATTTTCAGCTCGACATTTTGTGCAACGTCATGAAAATATTTTGCCCGATACCGAACCGTTTTTTAAACAAATTAACGAGCAAAAAACGACGCTATCAATTTTAGATACGACATTTAGCATGGCAGATGAAGCAAAAATAAAAATTTTCGTGATAATCGACGAGTACGATCATTTCGCGAATGATTTAATTGCGATGGATTCAACGTTTGGCGGCGAGTTCTA
>JAITAZ010000262.1 GCA_031283825.1 Planctomycetaceae bacterium
GATTTTAATTATTGTCGAATCCATTTTATCGTTGCCTTCGGCAACGCGACCTTTCGGCGAAAGGTTGCGAACCTACGGTCGCCTACCTGATCAATGATTGTCGCCGAAAGGTTGCGAACCTACGACTGCCTACATGATCAATGATTGTCGGCGAAAGGTTGCGAACCTACGGTCGCCTACCTGATCAATTACAGCCTTTGCGTCTCTATCTAGTGATCTTTTGATCGAATTTAAGTTAAACCAACAATAGAGACGCAAGGCATTGCGTCTCTACGATTGTTAATTTGTAACTATTCACGTTTTAATTTTGTCGATAAAAAATTCCGTGAACGGTTACAAAAAATAAAACTCGCAGCAAGCGCGTAAAATTAGTAACTTATAAACCCGGGATTTCTAGTTTTTCATTTTCGGCGATTTTTCGTAGTTTGGCTAATGCTCTGGCTTCTATTTGACGTACTCGCTCTTTCGTAATTCCTATCTCGACGCCGACCTCGTTTAATGTCAACGGAGATTTTGTATGACCAATCCCAAATCTACTCACAATAATTCGCTGTTCCCGCTCGTTCAACGTGTTCAACAACATGTCAACCTGCTGCTCGCGTTCAATCTGATAACGTTCCATTAATTGTAAATCACTCCTTCGGTCTACCGCCTTGTCCAATAATTCGTCCTCGTTCAAATGATAACGGTCCCGATGACGCTTTTCGTCCGGTATCGTTCTCGCATAGTTTCTTGTAATCGCCCATGTTGCATACGTGCTAAATCGATTTCCTCTACTATAATCAAACTTCTCCACCGCCCTCAATAACGATAAATTCCCATCACTTACCAAATCGAAAAAATTACAACACGCCCCAACATGACGCTTCGCAATCGATACAACTAAACGCAAATTCGCCGCTACAATCTCATTCTTTGTAGCATTCGCCATATCGTATAACTCCTCAATCCTCGACATCAATACCGCCTTCGGACGCGACGAATCATGTTTCGCCCGCAACATCGCCGCCTTGTACTTTATATAATTCATTTTGCGAAATAAATGCACCTCCTGCTCGCTGCTCAATAACGGAATCTTGTATAAACTCGAAATATACGGCAAAACTCCAGTCTCGTCATTTGTCAAATTCGGAATCCGCTCTTGCTGAGACGAATGCTCCTCTATCACCTCGACAAAATCCGGTTTCGCAATAAATCTCCTCGCCGACGATTGAACTCCATAACTCTCATTCGAAATATTATTACTCGTAATATACCTATCCCGATCCTTCGACACAACATTCGCCGCAGATATCTGCGCCATTATCGCCTTCTCTTGCTCTCGCGTAATTCCATGAAACTCAGGACTGTCAATATACTCGAAATTAAATCCCGAAATCCTCGCCGCACGCATTTGACCAATAGTCCGATAAATACTTCCCCGCGTCCGATTGTAATTTTTCGCTAACTGCTCAATCGATACTCCGCCGCAATACTTCTGGAATATTACATACCGCTCGTCCTCGTCAAGAGGCGTATGACGATTCGGAAAAATCTGAATGTCCGCGTTGTTATCGTCAAACGATTTTACCGTGTAACGCACCGTCTCAACCGAGCGTTTCATGTATCTAGCGATTCGTTTCGCAACCTCCGTCGGCGATAACTGCGAATTAGAAAAACGTCTCGCCAACTTTATAATCGATTCCTTCTCTTCCGCCGTTAATTGGCTAAACTTCTCGCCCCGCTCAATTCGCTCAGAATCATTCGCTATAAAATGGTCAAGCGAACTCTGCAAAAATCCGACTCTCTTCTTCCTGCCGAAAATGAACTTCCGCGATACCAACCCCTGCTTCCGCCAACGCGAAATTGTCTTGCTCGCGACCTTAAACTTGTCGGTTAATTCCTCGATAGTCCACACTTTTTCGCCCGCTTCTTCAATAGTAACATTGGCGGAATCAAATAAGTCGTCAATTAAAAGAAGTAAATCATGTTTTAACTGCTTGCCGTTCAAAACTAGATCAGGATACATCTCCGTTTTGAACTCGGTAATACCCATGCAAACATACATGTACGAAAGGTCTTTCTCTTCAGATACCTCGCGATAAAGTGCCTCCGCCTTGCGGCTTTGGTCTATTTTTTTTTCACGGGGAGCATAACGCACCTGCTGATCGCGCAACTCCCTTATAACATTTATCTGATAATTATGGTTCATGGTGAAACCCCCGTAACGGACTTGGGAAATACTAAACTGTCGGCGCTGAATCAGAACCTCGCAGACGCCTAACGACATAATCTGCGAGGCTTTCCAAATTCAATTGCAAGCCGAGTACGTTTCCTAATCTTGCAACATCCTCACTCTTCCGTGAAGCTAACATAAATTCCGTCCTTGGGATTGTTTTGTTGAACAATTGCATGATGTTTTTTGTCCGACATAGTTGAAGGATGAAACACCGGAAAAAAACCGGCATTAAAACTCGATCAACCGAGTATTCACCACTTTTATCTGACAAGCATCCTGCTGTACCTAAGCCACCTCAAAATTCAACAATCAAACGTAATCGCCGAATATTGCCGAATATTAAAGTGCGAACTGTATTAAAGGTATCTCTATGCAAAATTTTGTAATCGAGTCGGCTTTTGATTTCGTAATTATTCCATCGATAATTAACTAAATTCATTGCCAAACGAACTGCGTAATTCGTCAAAAATTAAACTCGATTAGACATGAACTCTAACATAAATTGACTCACGACGTCGGATTCATTAACAATGGCGGCATCGGCAAGTCAAGCAGCAAAATCATTGCGCGGATAGTAGTTTTAACGACGCTCCGATACAAGTTGTCTAGCGTAACTTCGTCGAGCAGCTTTTTGTTCAGCGCGCTACCTGACATGTAAAAAATAGCTTGCGACGTTGGATAACTTACCCACGTGCAAGCGTCGGCAAGATTACCATTCGGCACAAGCATAAAATACAGGTTGAGCATACTATCGGTTGCTTTGATATTGTAATCTTCGTGTATTTTCAAGTAGTATTCTGACGGGTCGATTAGTTCTCTAAAAAGTATATTTCTCCGCCAACTTTCAACTTTTAGCGGTTGTCTTCTAAAATAATCCGTAACGACTCTGTAAACGGCGTGAGCTTTACCTGCGGGCGTACTTAATAAATCCGGCATTTCTTCGAGTAAACGCTCGACTGAAAGCGGCGGTTCTAAATTATGAGCCGCTTTGAGCGTTTCTTCGTACAAGCCGCCCTTGTTGCCAAAATGATAATGAATTCCAGCCAGATTGACGCCGGCTTTGCTTGCGATCCTTCTGGTTGAAACTGCACCAAAACCATATTCGCCAAAAAGTTCACATGCCGCGTTTAATATGGCAGTACGTGTTTCTAAGGATGACCTAGCCATAGGATTATTTGTTTGTATGTGTTAGCAAAATCGTAAGTTGACATAACGAAACAACGTCGCAAGTGAAATTACTCTCGTCCGTGTAGGGTTTTGTGTGAACCCGCAATACGCATTAAAATCGTAGATTCTAATTACGGTTGAACGTAAAGTTGCATTCATTGTGTCGTCAAAGTAATGTCAGGATGAGTTTTATCCCAAAGGCAATTCATTATAATTGTCAAATGAATCGGCATTATGATTATGGATAATACAATTAAAAACGCGATTCTACCCAAGTGTCAATCAAATCAAGGCTGTTTAAGGTCGTATCAAATGGACAACGTATCTGGCGGCGCGTTGTCTCAATTGAGCAAAAAAGACACTTTGTTGATTGCATTTTTTAATTTCTATATTGCTTTTTGGGATTGCGAACAGGAAAAAAACGAGTTGCTATCGTCAATAATTTAGAATTTTAAGCAAGTTGAAAGTTACATAAATTTGCAAAAAATTCTGAATCAAATAATAAAATTTGACCCGTCAATTCCGATTATTTTGGAAAAATGACTTTGACAATAAATCAATTTTGCGAAACAGACAGATCGATTAGGTCAATACCGCCATATTGACCTACTGCGAAGTATTATAACAGAAATTATAAAATGTCAACTGTCGATTCTGGTCTTTGTCCTTGAATGCCGAAAAAAATCTAACGTAAGTTCTTATTGATCGAGAGTTGATTTATATCGATTTAGAGCGGATAAGATTGTAATTTTCAATGAATTAAATATTAAGTTGGCGAAATTCGGAACAATTTTATTTGTGTCGAAAATTTTTTTATCTGGTACATTTTGGAATTTTTTATTCTGAAAAAATAAAAACAGACTGTCCAAGTTACAAGACACTAGAATCAGACGGAAATTAACGCTGTTAGTTTTTATTGAATCTCCTCAACTGGACAATTTGTTTTTTTGTAACCGTTCACGGTTTTCAAATTTGGAATTAAAGTATTTTGGTAATTGTTTACGTGAAAAAAGTATCTTCCTACGCCCTTTCAGGGCTTAGGATTTTTTCTCTTGTGCGTGAACGGTTACATTATTTTTTGGGGGGACATTGGGGACGCTGGGGACAAAGGGGACATTGGGGACGCGCTAATTTAAAAACCATGATTAACGACTCAATAGAAGACAACAGCCTTTTTAAAAGAGAGAGATTTTTTTTCAGTTTCCCAGCGAGCCATTAACCCCAGATTTCAAACAAGAATGTCCCCAGTGTCCCCCAAGTCCCCTTTGTCCCCAATGTCCCCCAAAAAAACAACCTTGCTACCACCGATCAGGTCGGCGGTCGCCTACCTACGGTTGCCTCTTTAAAAAAGTAGAGACGCAATGCTTTGCGTCTCTATCGGTGATCTTTTGATCGAACAATGAGACGCAAGG
>JAITAZ010000278.1 GCA_031283825.1 Planctomycetaceae bacterium
CCCAACTGGTATATTACTAATTTTACGATATGTCTGAAAAAAGTTTATCGGATTTTGGCGGCAGATATATTTTATCTTGCGAAGATATCGCGAGTCTTATTCGATTTCAGGAATATCGATGTGCGTTAGTTTCTGACAGGGTTTATCGGATGGGCGATCTTTCAGAGTTTGGAATATCGTTAGCTTCTTCGGAGCAGATTGGCGAGGTGTTTGGCGATTCTCAAATTTTATTTTTATCGTCTGACGGTTTTCGGTCGCGGCTTTATTATGATTCTCATTCGGACAAATATATTCTTGGTTTTGGCGGTACGGCGCCTATTAGTATTAGCGATTGGCGTACAAATTTTAATCAATTTTTTGGCAAGAAGGCAGAGGAATATGTTCGCGGAATAGAGTTAGTCGGCAAGATTCGCGAGGATTATGTTGATCGTGTGATTGTTACGGGGCATTCTCTTGGCGGCGGAATTGCAACGGTTGCGGCGATAATGCGGAAGTTACGATGTTTTGTATTTAATCCGCCCGCGATTCATCCGAACACGCTTCGGCAATTCGAGCCGTTAGACTATACAGAAATTAACAATCTGATAACAAGGTATGTCGTTGCGGGCGAAGCACTTGATCTAATCAATAAAACGGTCAGTATTAAACATGTAAGAATTGGAACAAAAAGACAACTCTACGGTAGTTGGAGAATACCGAATTTGATAGGATTATTTCTAGGACGAAAATTAATATCAAGAATTATAACGAATCCAATAATTCTTTTGGTCAGTACGATTGGCATTCCGTTAATCGAAAAGAGTCTAGTATTGCACGGCATGGAAGAAGTTCTATTTGGACTAAAAAAATATCTGCTAAATACAGAACTGACATAGCCGCATATTTTTTATAAAAATTCTGTTACCGTTCATAGTTTTTAAATTCATAATTTCATAATTTACAAATTGTGAACTGTTACAATATTCGTAATATTTTAATGAAATGTAACCGTTCACGGAATTTTATTTTTTTATCGAAAAATTAAAACGTGAATATTTACAAATTAACAAATGTAGAGACGCAATGCCTTGCGTCTCTTAAATTCGATCAAAAGATCATCGATGGAGACGCAAAGCATTGCGTCTCTACATTGGGTTTAGCAATTCAAAGCCGAATTTAAAAACCCGTGAACGGTTACAATGAAATTTTATTGCTACTGATATTGATTTGTTAGGAAAAAATTAGGTTAAAAAATGAGGTTGGTAAAAAATAAAACTAATATCTGTATAAAAATTAAACTGAATGATTAGGGGTCAATGGAAAGCATTCGTGGGACACTTGTGGGGTGAAAAACTTGTCAATTTGTGTCCCGCGATTGCTTTCCATTGACCGTTATTATCTTTTGAATTATTACAAGCGTTTACTTTTGATTAGAGTCTTTAATTCCGATTTCAAGCCGATTTCAAGCAACGAGGTCTCTAAGGGAATTTCTAAAAAACTAATTTTTCCTGCAAATGGAAATTTTTGAGTTTTTAAAACTGCCCCCCCATTGTATTTTTTTTTTTTTTCGCTATATTACGCACCTTGTAGGTTGAAGTTAAAAAAATAGATTGATTAGGCAGTTTAGTTAAGACATTTTTGTAACGCTGACTGGAAGTTAGCTTTTTTTATTTTTCTGTATTTTGCTCACGGCAGATCAAAACAGATTGGGTTTAAGTTTACCCATTTCCTTTAACATTGCATTAAACTATATGTCTCGTTCAGAAACTATACGTCAGATTCTTGAATCGCGTAAACCTTATGTAAATAAAGTACGCGACGTTATCAGCAAACTTAACGCCGTTTCAGACGCGCTAAAAAAGTTTGTCAATTTTTTACCCGAAATTCCAACCGAAACCAAAAATAAAATTCCTGAATTACAAAACGAAATCAGTAATTTTATCAACGTTCAAATTCCGTCGCGGATACAGGATTTTGGTCAAATCGAAAGACGATTCGGTAGAACAACATTGAATATCGGAGTCGCCGGTTTTCCAAGACAAGGTAAAAGCACTTTGTTACAAGCCCTGACCGGATTAACCAGCAATGAAATCCCTTCAGCCGAATACAATTTCTGCACCGGCGCGCCGTCAATGATCGTCAACCGCACAGGTGAAACTACCGCCGATATCGAATTCTACACAGAAAACGATTTCTTCAACGAAGTAATCAAACCATACTATCGCGAATTAGGTTTGAAACCCGAACCGGAGTCTTTTTCTAATTTTATCGAATTACCTTTGCCGGAACTGACACCAGAAAACGCCGGCGCAACCGCAAAAGGACGATACGACAGATTAATCAAAATTCTAAAACAATGCAAAGAAACAAAATTACCCTTTGGAAACGCTACTTTACGCGAAATTAAAAAGGAAGATATATGGAATTACATCGCTCAATTCGATAAAGAAAAAAAACCGCTTTCAAATTGGATTGCCGTCAAAATGGCAATAATTTATTGTCAATTTTCGGTTCAGGACGTTGGTAAAATCGTGTTTTGCGACACGCCGGGTCTAGGCGAAGTCGAATGCGGCGCTGACGAAAACTTGATAAAAAATATCGGCGATAATATCGACGCAATCATGATTTTAAAACGCATTCCGCCCGGCGCTGTCAGCTTAATTCACGATACCGAAATGTACGACACAATCAAAAGAGCAATACCAGAATTAGAACTAAAAAAATGGTCGCACTTCATAATAAACAAAAGCAACGACGATAAACAAGAAGGAATCGATAATTTTATAAAACAACTAGAACATACCCATATCGAAGTCCGCAGATACGTAACTTTAGACGCCCGAAATAAAAACGAAGTTTTAACCGAATTCGATAAAATTCTAAACGA
>JAITAZ010000320.1 GCA_031283825.1 Planctomycetaceae bacterium
TTTTCCCTACAATAACTAGATAGATATTATTTGAATAACGATCTATAAAGTTCAACATGACGTTCAATCATTTTTTCTAGGCTGAAATTTTCGGCGGCTCGTTTTTTGGCGGCAGAACTCATTTTAATTCTTAATGGTTCGTTTTCTAATAACATTAACGTTGCCTTGACAAAATCGCGTCTTAATTTGCGGAAATCATTTTTTGAATCTTCTACTAAAATTCCTGTCTCTCCATCAACAACAAGTTCGCGATTGCCCGGAATATTGGTAGCAATAACAGGAACGCCAAACGTCATCGCCTCAAGAATCGAATTCGATTGCCCCTCCGACTCGCTAATATTAAGCAATAAATCAAAACTCGGTATCATCCGTATCGCGTCGTTACAATGCCCAAGAAAATGAACGCAATCCGAAAGTCCCCATTCGTCTCTGTAACGTAATAACATGTCTCGTTCCGGTCCATCGCCAATTATCACCGCATGAAAATGTAAATCAAGAAATCGCATCGATTCAAAAACCCACAAAGCGTCGGTAATTCGTTTTTGCGCCCACAACCTCGCAACTATTCCAATAATATAAGGTCGCCGTCGCAATAACTCGTCGTTTGAAACTGAAAAATACGTTTCTTTTTCATAATTATATTTCGGATTCATTACTGGAACATAATCTCCAACCGGCGTTGAATCTTCTACTCCAATTCTACGTAGAAATTCGTCTCTGGCGAACGGCTTTATTTTATCGTTTAAAGGAACTACCGCATTAGGAATCACGATAAATTTTTCTTCCGGCAAACCATTCCGCACATAAAACTCTTTCACGCCCTCGCTATTTGTAACAATAAAATTCGTTTTCTTCGCGAAATATCTGTCGATACAAAACTGATAACCGCTTTTCCATAAATCGACGCATCTTTCTCCTGCGATAATAAACTTAACGCCGCATGAAATCGCCGCGCTGCGTCCGTAAGAATTACCCGCAAAAAGCCAAGTATGCACAATATCCGGCTGAAATTTACGAATAACGCTTTTCAATCGAGATAAAGCAAATGGATCAATCTTGAATCGCTTGTTTATCAAATGATAACGCACGCCAGAATCTAAAAGCTCAGACTCAAAACCGCCGCCGCGAGTCAATACCGCCACTTCAACCTCAAACTCGTCGCGCGGAAGATTACAAGCAAGAAGCGATAATTGCTTCTCCGCTCCAGACCGATCAAGCGTCGGAATTACAAAAAGCGCCCGTTTACGAGACATCGAAAATACCAGATATTAAATTGTGAACAGTTCAAAACTTCATAACAGATAAATAACAAAAGCCGCAAAATTATATCAAAAAGAAAATCCATAACAATTACCCCTTTTCTTAAATTAACGCCAGAAAGGAAACAAAGAGAACAAACAACTTTTAAATCATCATAACTCATGTTACGCACTTGCTACTCCAGACAGGTAGGCGACCGTAAGTTCGCAACCTTTCGCCGAAAGGTCGCGTCGGCGTTAGCTGACGGTAAATCTGAAATGATTTTAATTATTGTCGAATCCTTTTTATCGTTGCCTTCGGTAACGCGACCTTTTTCACGTAAACAATTACAAATATCCCTTAATGCCGAATTTTAAAACCGTGAACGGTTACAACTTTTTCATGTCATTCTCTTAAGGGAATCTCTAAAAATTAATTTTAAACCACAGAGTACACAGAGAAAATTTTAATTTGAATCAAAACATAATTTAAATTTATTAAAGTAAAAAACTATGGATTTAAATAAAAATTTAATGTTTTAAAAATATTCTCTCTGTGAACTCTGTGTTCTCTGTGGTTAATAAAAAAACGAGTTTTTAGAAGTTCCCTTAAATTTGATCCTCTGTTGACAATATCTTAAACAGGGATAGAATCGGGAAGTTATAATTATTTTGATAATATCTCAGCAGAAATTTTTGATCTTACGAGACATACAAAATTACGAAAAAAATGAAATTTTGATTTTTGATTCTTTCGCGTATTTTGTTTTTTTTCGCGTAGTTAGTCCACTAAAATAATTCTGCTGAAATATTATAAAAGTTTCATTTTGTTTCACAAAAATTTACGAGAGTAACTTTTCGATGATAGTTAAATTAAAAACATTTTCGCTTTTTGGTATTGACGCCGTTCCTGTTGAAGTAGAAGTTGACTGTGCCGAAATGGGTCAACCCAAAACAATTATTGTCGGATTGCCGGAAACGGTTGTCAAAGAAAGCGTCTTTCGTACAGAACGCGCAATCGAAAACGCCGGTTACACAAATCCGTCTCATCGAATTGTTGTCAATCTAGCTCCGGCAGATTTGCCTAAACAAGCGTCGTCTTTTGATCTGCCTATTTCTCTTGGAATACTTGCGTCTAGTAATCAGATTCCGCTTAAAGAACTTAATCGATTTGGCATCGTTGGCGAATTGGCACTTGATGGTAATTTACGTTCTATCAAAGGCATCTTGTCGATAGCGTTGTCTGCAAAACGACATGGAATTAAGCATTTGATCGTGCCTTACGAAAACGGATCAGAAGCGGCAGTTGTCGAGGGAATTGACGTATATCCGGTAAAGTCTCTTAAAGAAGCGGTAGATTTTTTGTCCAGCAAGATTGTAATAAACAGTCTGCCGCCGGTTGATCTCGGAATATTTGAACGTCTTTCGGAATATGAAATAGACTTTGCCGATGTTCGAGGTCAAGAATCTGCTAAACGCGCAATGACAGTCGCGGCTGCCGGAGGACATAATATTCTTATGATCGGTCCTCCGGGTACAGGAAAAACAATGTTGGCAAAAAGATTTAGTACGGTGCTGCCTAAACTCTCTCTTGAAGAATCTCTCGAAACGACGCGAATTTACAGCGTTCTCGGTTATTTGAAAAAAGACATGCCGCTAATCGCCACTCGACCATTTCGAGAACCGCATCATACAATAAGCGAAGCTGGACTCGTTGGCGGAGGTTCGCCTCCCAATCCGGGAGAGATTAGTCTTGCTCACAACGGAGTTTTATTTCTTGACGAATTGCCTGAATTTAATCGACGCACTTTAGAAGTACTTCGTCAACCGCTTGAAGATGGAACAGTAACGATAGCGCGAGTATCTCAAACAAGCGTATTTCCTGCAAATTTTATTTTAATTGCCGCGTTGAACCCTTGCCCTTGCGGTTACAGAAACGACCCGCGCCGACGCTGCCGATGCACGCCGACTGAAATTGAAAGATACATGAACCGCATGAGCGGACCGCTACTCGACAGAATCGACATCCATATCGAAGTGCCGCCGGTAGATTATGTAGAACTATCAACGCCAACGCTAGGAACATCAAGCGCTGAAATAAGAAGTCAGGTAATTCAAGCAAGAGAAATTCAAGCAAAAAGATTTCAAAAATCAAGGGTAAACTATAACGCCGACATGACTCATAAACAAATTATCGCTAATTGTTCGCTTGATGAAGAAGGTCATGCACAGTTGCAAAGAGCAATGGAAGATTTCGGATTATCTGCAAGAGCTCACGACAAAATTTTAAGAATCGCCCGAACAATCGCCGACCTAGATAACGTAAAACAAATCTCATCGCTACACATATTCGAAGCAATAACCTACAGAACGCTAGACAGAAAACTATGGGCTTAAATTATAACTCATGTTACGCTCTTGCTGTCCGTTAGTATGCGATATTGTTTTTTTGTTACCGTTCACGGAATTTTTTATCGACAAAATTAAAACGTGAATAGTTATAAATTAACAATCGTAGAGACGCAATGCCTTGCGTCTCTACTTTTGGTTTAGCTATTCAAAAACAGTTACCTAGTAACATATTATTTAGTTAATTTCATTTTTTTATAGTTTTGTTTACGTATAAAAGCGTCATTTGCATTATCCGCGATTTATCAGTATTCACCAAAGAAATCCGCGATTATCCATGTTTAAAAATTTAACAACCGTGACCGGTTACGGAAAAAGAAATCTATCACGGCAATTTCGCAAACGGTTCAATTTCTGTTACGAATAATATCGATAATGGTCGGCAAACAACTCAAGGCTTCAATTACAAACGTTAAAATATAACGGGTCAAGTGCGACCTTTTCGCTTGCACTTGACCACTTATGCCTGTAAATTTAACAAGTGGATATTTATCGTTATCATGACAAATTACATGCGTGTAATAAACGTTATATTGTTTATTGTTTTTTGGGTGTTCGTATTTAGTTTAAGAGGTAA
>JAITAZ010000430.1 GCA_031283825.1 Planctomycetaceae bacterium
CAATGGAAGAAAAAAGAGCGGCACAAATAGAAAAAATAAAAGAAAAAGAAAAAGTAAGTAAAATTAAAAAAATCGAAGCATACGAACAGGAGGCTGTTAAGTTAGCCGACGAAGCATACGACAAATTGGCGATAAGATATTTTTTCAAGATAGCGCAGAATCCCACTCACGAATCCACGCCGGAAACATTGAAATTTTTTGAAAACACAATTTATAAAATGTCGCCCAAAGCAAGACTTAGATTCCTTTGCAATATTAACAATCATTTTCCGTTTGATACTACTCAATTTCATGGCGGAGGTCGCGGCGATGTCAAGCAAGTTGAATTTCCCGAAATTTTATTGCCGATTATCGAGAAACATATTGATCAAGCAATCGCAGAGTTAAATTCCGATAATGATAATTCGGAGGAAAATAAACCGACAACAACGCCATCGACTGAACCTAAAAAACCGGTTACATCTACCAAGTCTGAATCTGTGCCTAACAACGATCCGCCGGCTTTTATCGATAGAGAAATCAATCCCGTAACAGCACAAATTCACACCGTCAATAAACCGGCTCAAACAACAACAACAACCGCAAAACCGGATACGCTACTTAAACAGAGAATAACAGACGCACATAGAATCTTGCTGGACGTGTATTCTTCATTGTTGCGTCAAAAGATTACGCCTGAACGATTGAAAACATTTGAAAATGCTATGTTAAGATTGCATTTGTCAGATCAAATAGGACTTCTTAATGAGATTATGCTAAATTACGTTTTGCCGATTGATCCGCTAGGAGGTGAAACTGAAGATATCATTAAATTTCGCGAGGAAATATTGCCGTTTATCGAGAAACATATTATTAGAATAGAATCGGAATCGGAGACGCTTGATAAGAAGTCAGAGGTATCTCAACCTTCAGCGGGAACGTTGACAACGCCATTGCCTGATTCGTTACATCAACCTCCCCAATCGACCAAATCCGAAATACCGGTTACGTCTAACAAAATTGAACCTACGCCTAACAACAATCCGCCGGCTTTGATCGATAGAGAAATCAATCCCGTAACAGCACAAATTCACACCATTAATAAACCGGCACAAACAACCGCAAAACCGGATACAATCAATACTCAACAATTAGAAAACTTACATTCAAGTTTATTGAATTTGTATTTTGCAATGTTTAAAGCGGAAGGGTCGCCTGAACGATTAAAAATACTTGACGACGCTATTTCTACATCGACGCCCAAAGAGCAATTTGGTTTTTTACGATGGTACCTTTTACCGTCAATTAATTCTTTGGAAAACGTAAGTAATGCAAGCAATGATTTGCGCGATAAATTATTGCCAATTATTATTAAACATATAGAAACGCTCGAAAAGTTAAATTCTGCTAATAGTAATAATAGTAATTCGGAAGAAAGTAAATCGACAACAACGCCGTCGCCAGATTCATTAAAACAACCATTACAATCAACTACGGAACCAAATCAAAATTTTACAACAGAATTAGAACAAATACATTATCAGTTAGCACTGTTACATATTGCCTCATTTAAAGACGACAGATCGCCTGAACGGTTAAAGACACTTGATAACGCTATTTCAAAATTGACGTCCCAAAGTCAATATCAATTGTTAGCCGGTTGTCTTATACCAAGAATGTCAACTGCAATAATGGACAGCAAAGAAGATGAAGAATTTACCAACGCACTATTGCCACTCGTTGTTAAATATATAGATGCATTCGCAAAGTTAAATTCCGCTAACAATAACTCGGCGGAAAATAAATCGACAACAACGCCATCGCCCGATTCGTTAAAACAACAATCTCATCAATCGACTGAACCCAAAAAACCGGTTGAATCTACCAAGTCTGAATCTGTGCCTAACAACAATCCGCCGGCTTTGATCGATGGAGAAATCAATCCCGTAACAGCACAAATTCACACCGTAAATAAACCGGCACAAACAACCGCAACAACGCCGAAACCGGCAGATACATCGCTTGCCGAGTCAATAAAAGACATAAAGTCGAAATTGGCGAAGTTACATTTTGACACGTTACTAGACAAAGTTACGCCGGAACGATTGAAAGCATTCGACGCCGCTTTTTCCAAGTTGACGCCGCAAGAGCGTATTGGTCGTATTAATGAAATTATGCGTTATCTAGAAGGCGAAGATAAAAAAGAATTGCACGAAGAAATATTGCCAATTTTTGAGAAACATATTAGTCAGATAGAATCGGAATTGACCGGTAAAACGCCGAATGCGTCGGGTGTTCAAATTCCTCAACGAGCCGATCCGGAACAAGTCGTGATGCGTTATATTGTCAAATTTGCGGATGGTAAGCTGCTAGAAGTACGTGGTCGCAAGGTACAATTTGTTGAGTTGCCGCCTAAATCTCAGATTATTAGTGGGGGGCATTTCGATCTTGTGGATTCAACGTTTAGGATTACGGAGGCGGTATTCCAATTATCGGATGGCAAGCGAGTAGTTTTTCGCGGTAGTGATATACAAGTTGCCGAGTTGTCGCCAAGTTTGAAAATTATTGATCCTGTTCCCGTTTCAATATATGATAATCCGAAGGAAGATGCAGTACCTCCGGCGGTAGCAGTTTCTTTTGATGCCGAGTCTGCGAAATCTCATGTTGACAACAAGATTGTCGAAGATTGTGATCGACCTTGGGCGATGACTTCCGATTCGCTTTATGGAATGTTTCCTGCTGATTGGAAAGAAGAGACAGTCAAGTTACCGGAGTTTATTGTCAAATTGACAACTCAAGATTTATCGAAACAACTTGCGAGATCGATTAGCGGCGACGGCGAAGATTTCAAGTCGGCGTGTAATTCTATTCTATCGTTAAAGAGCAAGCCGATGAGTAGTGTTTGGTTTGAAATCGAAGGCGGAAGATTAAAAAGCGACTTAAAGTATAAACTCTCATCAAAAGGCGAAATGTTTGTCCGTTTATTGAAAACGGTAAAACAATCGAAGTCAGAAAAGTCCAAAGACCAATCCAAACTCGCCGAAAAAACGCTAGAAAAAATTGGCTTCATCCTAGACAAAGAATTGTAAACTTAACTTTTTCGCCGCAGTTTTTTAAGAGACAGAAGGGACATTGTTGTTTTAAATCGGAAATTAAAAAGACTCAAAAATTTGTCCGTTGGTTTTGCGTTATTAAAAATCAATATTCCATCGGGATATTCCCAAAATAGCCGTGCGTGAGGCATACTTGCCTCACACGCGGTATTCGTTTCACGCCAACTAATTCACCTTCTACTCTACTACAAATAATACAACTACCCAACTAATTCCCCTTCTACTATACTACAACTACCCAACTAATACACTAATTCCCCTCTACTACAAC
>JAITAZ010000498.1 GCA_031283825.1 Planctomycetaceae bacterium
GTCGTAAACGGTTGGCTGCTCGTCGCAACAATCGTGTCTATCGCCGCACTCGTTTATGTCGCAATAATCGCATTCGATTACCACCAACGATGGATTCAATCACTCACCGCTCAAAACGATAGATACTTCACAACAGACGAATCTTACAACCTAAACGAACTCTACGAATCAACCGAAAAAAATAAATTCAGAACAGACTTTTTCTCATACCCGTCAACCTAAAACTCAAAACCAATAACCAAAAATGGAAACCGGAGACATCCTTTTACATCGCGGATTACTCACCGAATCACAACTCGCTGAATTACGAAACATTCAACGCGAAAGCATGAGAAACGGTCAACGCAACGCTCTACGACTCGACCAACTCGCAGTTCAAAAAGGATTCCTAAACGAAGAAACCGTTCTGCAAAATCTCGGTGAAGAACTCGGTATCGGTTACGTCGATCTGCCCGATTTTCCCGTTAATCTCTCACTGCTAAAAACCTTTCCAACACGATTCATTCACCGCGAAAGAATCTTTCCAATCGGTCAGTACGAAGATAAATTAGTAGTCGCAACTAGCGATCCACTAAATCTTTATCCACTCGACGAAGTTGCGTCAATTACCGGTAAACAAATTCAACCAATGCTCGCACCACTGACAGAAATAGAAAAATTGATCAAAAATAATCTCGGAGTCGGAAGCGAAACTATCGACGGCTTGATGGCACAACAAGCAGAAGAAAAAAAAGACGGCATCGAACTCGTCGGAGACCTTGAACTCGACGGCAGCGAACTCTCCGAAATGGCACAAGAACCATCCGTGATTCGACTCGTCAACGAAATTTTACTCGAAGCAATCGAATCACGAGCAAGCGATATTCACATCGAAACTGAATCAGACGGATTGTCAATTCGATACAGAATCGACGGCGTTTTACACGTGCAAAATTTCCCGTCAGAAATAAATCGTTTTCAAGCGGCAATTATAAGCCGGCTGAAAATTATGTCGAAATTGAATATCGCCGAAAGACGTTTGCCTCAAGACGGACGAATTCAACTGAAATTTTCCGGTCGCGAAATCGACGTGCGCGTTTCAGTAATTCCAATGATTCACGGCGAAGGAATTGTCATGCGGTTGCTCGATAAAGGCGCAATGGAATTTTCGTTGCGCGGTCTCGGAATGAATAACACTATATATAGTAAATTTTCCGAATTGATTCGATTGCCGCACGGCATTATTCTTGTTACAGGTCCAACGGGCAGCGGAAAAACTACAACTCTCTACAGCGCACTTACAGAAATTAAAGACGCCGCAACAAAAATTATCACGACCGAAGACCCCGTCGAATATAGATTAAACGGAATTAGTCAAATTCAAGTGCATTCTAAAATCGGTTTGACTTTTGCGGCGTCGCTGCGTAGTATCTTGCGACACGACCCAGATATCGTGCTGGTTGGAGAAATCCGCGATCTCGAAACGGCAGAAAATGCAGTCCAAGCGGCACTGACCGGACACCTCGTTTTTAGCACACTTCACACCAACGACGCCGCCGGCGCTTACACACGATTGATCGATATGGGCGTCGAACCGTTTCTGGTGTCAAGTTGCGTCGAGGCGGTGATGGCACAACGTCTGGTGCGAAATTTATGTCCGCTTTGCAAAGAAGCCTACGTGCCGGATCACACCGAATTGCCGCCAGATTTTCCTATCGAAAAATTACAAAAAGATCACGGAGGAAAATTATATCGACCCGTCGGTTGCAGAACATGCAGACAAGTCGGATACAAAGGAAGAAGCGGAATTTACGAATTACTAATTACGTCAAATAAAATAAGAGAAAGCACCGGTCGAAACGCTACCGCATGGGAAATCAAAAAATTAGCAATGAATACAGGTATGCAAACCCTAAGAATGGACGGATGGAGAAAAGCACTACTAGGCGAAACCTCTATCGAAGAAATCGTAAAAGTTACAAAACAAGACGAAATTTTAACAACATAATTTCAAATTTTCATAACTCGTGAAAGATTACAAAATATGAGAAAAACTTATCAATTGCAAACATTAAGCCGTTATTTTCTAGCGATTTTTTTATTTTCCGTTTTAAGCGGTTTTCAACTTTACGCGCAATCTATTTTCGACAAGGAATCAGTGAAGTCGATAATGGACAAAGTGAATCGTTATCAAGTTGAGCATCCGCACGCGCAATATGACGACAATTGGATTCGCGGTACGTATTATACCGGCGTGATGTCTTGTTATTTGGCGACCGGCGATGAAAAGTATCTTGAGCAATGCGACGCGATTGGCAAAACGTTGCACTGGAAAATTCCAATTGAGAAACTTAATTCGGCGGCGAGCGGCGCGAATACGCTGACGCTTGGTCAAACTTGGATTGAGAGTTATCTTGTTAATCCAGACAAGAAAAAAATAGAATCTCTTATCAAGCAGCTTGAAAATCCGCAAGCGAAAAATCCAATTTCGCGTCCTAAAGATTGGTATTACGAGAGCGGTCAGCATTATGCGGACAGCTTGTTTACAGGTCCGCCGACTTTGGCGATGCTCTACTCGATTACGAAAGATGAAAAATATCTTCAATGGATGGACGCTTTTTTCTGGGACGTTCATCAAACGCTTTTCGATAACGAGACAAATTTGTTTTACCGAGATAAACGTTTTCTAAAAAATCTAATGAAAACTCAATCTGGCAAAAAGATTTTATGGTCGCGCGGCAACGGTTGGACATTTGCAGGAATCGCAAGAATTTTGAAATATACGCCGAAAAATTACAAATCGTATAAACGTTACGAAAAACTTTTTTGCGATATGGCAATCGCATTAAAAAATTGTCAAGCGGAAGAAGGTTTTTGGTATCCGAATCTCGATGATAAAGATCAGTTTCCGGTTAAAGAAACAAGCGGAACGGCGTTTTTCGTTTACGGGTTAGCATACGGAATAAATAGCGGAATCCTAGAGCGAAACGTTTATCTGCCCGTTGTCGAAAAAGCTTGGAAGTGTCTGTGCGAATCAATAAGCAAAGAAGGAAAAGTACAATGGGGACAAACCGTCGGAGACCGTCCTGTATCAATCAAACAAGAAGATTCTCACGAATACGTTTCAGGAATTTTTCTACTCGCCGCAAGCGAAATTTATAAATTACAATCTCGCGAAAAAAACAAATGATGATTCACAAATAAAAACTAAACGTAACCTTGATTATTAAAAAAATTGGTAATATTGCAGTGGAATTTTTATTTTGTTTTTGCAACTAGTTGTAGTTTTTTTAATGGACGATAGGGACAAGAGGGACAGAAGAGACGTTTTGGTTTAAAGCTAATTGAAAAGACTCAAGAACGATATTTTTGAGTCTTTAATTTCTGATTTCAAACAACAACGTCCCTAATGTCCCTTAAAAAAATGCGACTCAATGGACAAGACAAATATTCCGCTAATATGTTGCAAAAATTCAATATTTATAAATTATGAAAAATTTACCGATAGGAATACAATCATTTGAAGATTTACGCAGCAAAAACTATTTGTATGTCGATAAAACCGAAATCATTTATCGTATGATTTCAACCGGAAGAGTTTATTTCCTTTCTCGTCCTCGCCGTTTTGGTAAATCGTTGTTGCTCAGTACATTGGAAGCGATATTCAAAGGTCGTAAGGAATTGTTCGAAGGACTTTATATTTACGACAAATGGGATTGGTCTCAACATTATCCCGTCATCAAAATCGACTGGACACTCATTAGCCACGCCACACCGGAAGAAACAAAAATTAACATGATCGGTTATCTGAAAGAGATTGCCCAAAATTACCAAGTAACACTGACCTCACAATCAATGCCGGATTGTTTTGGAGAATTGATTCAAAAATTGCACGATAAAACCGGCAAAAAAATAACCATATTAGTTGACGAGTACGATAATCCCATTACCGACCATTTTTTGCTGGTCTTAGTCTTGGTACGGCGATAGCGTTGGTTTATTATCCGGTTTGTTTGGTTCCGTTGTGGTGTAGTTTTTACTGGAAACGCGGTTGGATTCGTTT
>JAITAZ010000546.1 GCA_031283825.1 Planctomycetaceae bacterium
CGAGCTTATTGATCGAATTCAGTTGGCGTGTATTAAATATGGCGAAACTGACAGTTTTTCGTCAGATTGGTTACCCAAGCACGATGAAACTAAACAACTCATTGACGAATTACTTGCTCTTGAACGACGTGAAAAACTTCGAAAGTGGTTTTTATGTCAAATAAATTTACCTATAAATCAAACTGCCGAGCAGTTTCGTAATTGAGTTGAAATTCAAATAAACGAAGTTTTTCATTAGTGTAGTCTGATTAAATATAAAAGTTTGAAAGTTGTATAATATTTTGTCTGAACTTTTAAAAATACGAAGTTTGTAAAAATCGCGATCAAACTCAACTTGAATTTTTGTTACGAAAATTCTAAAAACTGTAAATCGAAATTTCAAGTCAAGAGCGAGCAATATAAAATATATCGTCAAAAAAAACAATAGGGAAATCTCTATTCTTGCAAAAATTTTTAAGTTTTATTTTAAACGCGGAAATTTTTTAGTGAAATACGGAAAAACCCGCGATTATCCGTGTTTAAAAAGAAGTAATTCTATATTGTAATGTCGCAAAATATAAACAGCATAATTATCGTTACGATAATTATTGCCGCATAAATTAAAAACGATATAAATAATTTTCTACTTTTCGGCTTATTGCTTGTAAGATTGAAATTTATTATTTTCAAATTTACTACGAAAAGAACCGGAAACGCAATAATAAAAATCGGCAACCAATTCCACGAACTGATAAATTCAATTTTGTTACTTGCAATCAAAAAACGAGACGTCCAAAATATTAAGCTAGTTGGAATCTCAATCCAAAAAAATATTGTTGGTATAAAAATTGTAAACATTATAGCAAGTACGATTATGTTACTTCGCCGAAAGATAACAGAAAATGAAAATAATATATTGCCCGTTATTATTGCTATCAACCAAACAATAGGAAAAATAAAAAAAAGATCAAAAGAAATTATTTCCGTAACATATAAAGCAACAACCCAAAAAAACAAAAGACAAAACGATTTACACATGTAATACAAGCCAATCTGATATAATCCCCAATAAAAATTTTTTTCATTCATTGCGGAAATAATCAACGGGTCGTACCATTTTAATCGCAATGGAATAAACATAAGACTAAACGGTATAATCGTTACAAAAAACCAGAACTGAAACAAAAGAATTATTAAAGTAAAACCAACTAAATCTGTTGACGCAAGTCTATCAATAAAACTAAGTATATTTTGTTTTGGAAAGAACAAAGCAATCGCAAACAATAGTCCTAATCCGCCATACAATATCGCGAAATAAATCCCATGACGCACAAGATTAAATTGTCGTCGAAGTTCCAGTACTAATAGAGGATTTACGCTATCGCCAATCCGCGAAACTAATTTATCAATAAAACTAATTACATAACTCATACTAAAATAGGAACAAAAGAGACAACATGGTTTAGAGTCTGGTAGAAAAGCCTAACATCCCAAAAGGACTGATAAAATATTTCGTCGAAATATCACAAAAATACTAATCAAAAAAACGCTACGAACTAAACGCTAGGCAAACTTTTTACATTTTCTTTTAATTTTTCTACGCATTGACGAGCTACAATGATTTCTTCATTGGTCGGAACTATCCATATTTGAGTCGGACTCCCTTCAGCATGAATCGATGATTCCTTGCCGCTCGATTGCTTGTTCTTTTCTTGGTCTAAAATAATTCCAAGAGAATCTAAATTCGCAACTATCATCTCTCTGATCTCTACATTATTCTCGCCAATTCCTCCTGTAAAAACTAAAACATCAGCGCCGCCAAGCTCCACAAGATAACCGCCAAGATACAACCTAATATAACCAACAAGAGTCTCTACCGCTAACTTCGCACGCTCATTGCCTTTACTCGACGCATTCATTACATCGCGTAAATCCGCGCCAACTCCGCTCAATCCCAATAAACCACTTTGAGTCGCAAGAATTTTCAATACCTCCTCCTGAGACTTCGATAACTTCCGCATCAAATACGGAATAACAAACGGATCAAAATCACCGCACCTGTTACCATGAAATAATCCCGTCTGCGGACTCGTCCCCATACTCGCCGCAACACTCCTGCCAGAATTTATCGCACACAACGAACTCGAACCACCCAAATGCATCGATATTATTCTCAAATCCTGACGATTAAAAATCTGCGATACCCGCGTCGAAATATACCGATGAGACGCGCCATGAAAACCATAACGAATAACGTCATACCGCTCCGCCCACTCAAACGGAACGCCATAATATCGATTACGAGGAGGAATCGTCTTGTGAAAATCCGTCTCAAACGCCGCGATAAGAGGTATGTCGGGCAATCGCTCAGAAATATTACGCATCGACTTAATATAAGGAGGATTATGCGCCGGAAGCAAATTGTTAAACTCTTCCATCGCATCAAGCAAACTCGCATCCACAAACTGAACCCCAGAAATCCCAGCAGCATGAACCGCCTTAAATCCTATCGCAGAAATCTCATCAACACTACGCAATATCCCCGTCTCCAACGACGTCAATTGATCAAGACATTGACGCACCGCAACCGCATGATCCTTCACGCAAACCTCGCGAGAATACCTCGTCCCGCCAGACTCCACCGTACAAGGACTCAACGCCTCGCCAATCCGCTCAACCCTGCCGCGAGCTAACACAACCTCAGTATCCATGTCAAAAAGCGAATACTTAAAACTCGTAGAACCAATATTAGCAACAAGTATTTTCATATTTTTATCTCCGGTTTTTTATAATATATCTGTTGGAATTTTTGTTTTATACTTTATTTTAAAAGAACATTGGGGACTTATGGGACATTGGAGACGCTCTAGCTTAAAATTGAGGATTAAAGACTCAATAAATAAAACAAATATAGTAATATATCAGCGGAATTTTTTGTAACGATATTTCCTCGAATTATGCTTTCCTAATTTTCTGCAATTTTTCTGCGTTTAAATTTGATAAAAATTTCTAACGTGCAATATTATTCAGTTGTCAACTATTGTTCGTCGTCTTTTGGGATTCGTTTAACTGCGACTAAAGAGTCGTCTTCTTCAAGATTCATTAACCGCACGCCTTGTGTGTTGCGACCCATTACTCTGACATCCGAAACGGCAATACGCTGAATCTGACCTTTTGCCGTTATCATCATTACTTCGTCGTCGTCTTTCACAAGACACGTTCCAATGACTAATCCGTTTCTTGTTGTCGTTTTGATGTCTTTCAATCCTAATCCGCCGCGATGTTTTGTTCGATAACATAAATTCGAATTAACGTCGTCTTCTCCACCCGAATCTGCCGATCCCTCAACCGTCTCGTCAGAGTTGTCTGAATCTTCAGCGTTTTCAGCGTTTTCGGATTTTTCTGTTTTTTCAGCTTTCTCTGCCGTTGTTTTTAATGTCGAATCCGACTCTACATTTGATTCTGTTTCGTCGTCTGAAATTTCTACATTATCTGTTATGTTGTCGTCGTCTTCCTCGATAGGAGTTTGTTCGACTTCAACTGAACCGTTTGGTCCAATCGGAGTCCTTTTGCCGTAACCGTTCGCGCAAGCTGTTAGTAGAGTCATGTCAGTTTCAGCAACAACTAAACCTACCGCGACGTCTTCTCCTCGTAATCTTACGCCTTTCACTCCGCTTGCCGTCCGTCCCATTGATCTAACGTCCGTGTGTCTAAACCGAATCGCGTTGCCGCTCGCCGTTGACATAATTAACTCATTGCCCGGTCCAACCACAGTTACGCCTATTAATTCGTCGCCGTCTCTCAACTTAATTGCAATCAATCCGCCTTTAAGAGGACGACCATACGCCGATAATTTCGTCTTCTTTACTAATCCGTTTTTCGTTCCCATAACTAAATAGTGATCCGCCTCGTTGAAATCTTTAATCGCTAAACAATCCGCGACTTTCTCGCCGTCAGATAAATTCAGCAAATTCACAATCGCCCTGCCTTTTGAGGTCGGCGGAAGTTCGGGGATTCCGTAAACTTTATGCCAATATACCTTGCCAAAATTAGTAAAGAATAATAAATAATTATGAGTCGTAGTAACAAAAAGATGCTCAATCGGGTCTTCGTCTGCAACCTTCGCGCCGATTCGCCCTTTGCCGCCGCGCTTTTGCGCTCGATAAGTCGAAACCGGCGTCCGCTTGATATATCCGTCCTGCGAAATCGACACTACCATTGTCTCTTCTTCGATCAAGTCTTCGATATCCATATCGACAGCTTCGTTGCCGGTAATATCAGTTCGCCGCTTATCTCCGAACTTGGTTTTTATCTGATGTAAATCATCTCTGATAATGTCGCGTATTAGTTTCTCGTCGGCAAGAATTTCAGCATAGCCGTTTATTTCTTTTAGCAACTCGCGATATTCTTCGCCCAATTTTTCTTGCTCAAGATTCACCAAATGACCTAATGTCATTCGTAAAATTGCGTCGGCTTGAACCGGCGTAAGCGTGTAATTTTCGTTTATGCCTCTTTCGCTTTGAAAAATATTAAATCCGTCGTCTCCCAGAGCGCGTTGCAGCATCGCCGCCGGACACACAATTAACATCAACCGCTGCTTCGCCTCAAATTGAGTTGACGACGTTCTAATCGTGCGTATAACTTCGTCGATATTTGCATGAGCAATAATTAGTCCTTCGACCGTGTGCTTCCGCTTTTTCGCCCGCGCGAGCAAAAATTGAGTCCGACGCCGAATGACAGAAATTCGATGTCGAATAAATTCCTCTATTAGTTCTTTAAATGTCAAAACTCGCGGTTTGCCTTCGACCAACGCTAACAAAATAATCGAAAACGAATCTTGCAACGGCGTAAATTGATAAAGCTGATTAAGCACGACTTCAGGATCAGCGTCGCGTTTCAGTTCGATAATCAACCTGACCGGTTCTTTGAGATCGGATTCGTTGCGTACTTCGGCGATTCCCGTAATTTTGCCCTCGTTAGCGACTTCCTCAATTTTCTTTTCGACATTATCTCTAACTTGCTGATACGGAATCTCAGAAATTATAATCCGCGAGCGTTTGCCGGTTTCTTCGATTGTTGTTCTTGCTCTTAAAACGATATTTCCGCGTCCGGTTAAGTATCCTTTTTGGACTCCGCTTCGTCCGCATATAATTCCGCCGGTTGGAAAATCTGGACCCGGGCAAATTTCTAATAGTTTAATCGGAGAGATATCTGGGTTATCGAGAACGGCGATTGTTGCGTCGCAAATTTCACCAACATTATGAGGAGGAATACTTGTCGCCATTCCGACTGCAATTCCGTTTGAGCCGTTGACGAGCAAGTTTGGAAATCTCGACGGCAATACAGTTGGCTCGGTGCGTTGTTCGTCGTAAGTTGGAATGAAATCGACTGTGTTGAGATTTAAGTCGTCGAGCATCATTGCGGCGACAGTTGACAATCGAGCTTCGGTGTATCTCATTGCCGCTGGGGGCAAACCGGCGATTGATCCGAAGTTGCCTTGTTTATCGATTAAGACTTTGCGGACATTCCATTCTTGTGCCATTCGGACGAGAGTTGGGTAAATTACGACGTCTCCGTGAGGGTGATAATTTCCCATAGTTTCGCCGCATATTTTCGCGCATTTTGTACGGCTTGCTCCGGGCGAAAGATTGAGATCATTCATTGCGACTAGAATACGACGTTGCGAAGGCTTCAGACCATCGCGAGCATCAGGAATTGCGCGGCTGACTATTACGCTCATTGCGTAAGTCAGATAACTATTTTTGATTTCATCTTCGATAGGAAGTTGAATCAGTTTTGTTCCTTCGTTTTCGAACGGATTAGAAAACAGCGATCCTTCCGATGGAATATTTGTATCAGACATAATAAAATAATGTTAATGAATATCTAATGTATAAATTTTGAAATTTAAGTTTGAAATTTTTGTAATATATCAGTGGAAAATTGTTTTAATGTTTAGTTTATAACGTGTTTTTTGATTTAGTATCTCATGTTACGCAGTAGTTGTCCGTCAGTTGCGATATTGTTTTTTTGTAAGCGTTCACGGTTTTAAAATATTGTAACTATTCAGTAGGCGTTTATTGAGCGGGGGTTATTTTACATCGATGGATTATCTAATGGGCAGCTTAAAAAGCTGAAGACGCTAACTAAAAAAATAAAACTTGAAGCAAGTTTTAATCCATCGCGTTGTGGTAGGCTATAATTCCGTTACTCCTTCGATGTGTGGGAAATTTTTCTCTTGTGCGTGAACGGTTACGAAAAATTATTACTGAATAGGTTACGTTATTATAACACTTCTCAAAAAATGTACCGCCCCCCCTCTTGATGAATAATTTCAGACATTATGCTACAGAAAGCAAATTTTGTAATATATGCTTTGAGCGGTAACAAATGGTTGGTTTTTTTCGGTAGAAAATAATGACAGATTAAAAACTCATGTTACGCAGTATTTGTCCGTCAGTAGGCATTTATTGATCAGATAGGCGGTAATATATCAGGTAGGCGACCTTTCGCCGAAAGGTCGCGTCGGCGTTAGCCGACTGTAAAGCCGAATTGCGCTAACTAAAAAAAATAGTAACCGTTCATGGTATTTTTACAAACCATATTATTTTTTGGGGGGACATTGGGGACAAAGGGGACTTAGGGGACACTGGGGACACGCT
>JAITAZ010000571.1 GCA_031283825.1 Planctomycetaceae bacterium
CCCTATTGATTTATTTTTCTGTAGAGTGGTAGGTATCTGTACGGGGTTTCTAGAATTAATACGGCTAACGCGGTGTTAAACAGACGTCCGCCTTTGTCGCAATAGCTGTCTGGGAAAAACCAACTTCCCGATTCATGTCCGCTCTTTGATTGAGTCTTTACTAGAAAATCCCTCAACTCTTTGTACCAATCGTCCCAATACGACTCGCCGAAATGATGCATCAATAACGTTCCATAATACGCATAATATAAATTACACGTAAAATCTCCATTAGCCGTTCTCAAAGGTCCTCTTTTCGCAATAAAATTAACGCCTTCGTCCAACTCGTTTGATCCTGGTTCCCATGTTAAATACATTCTCAATAATAATCCCGTTGCGCTGCACGTCCACGCGGAATCTCCGCCGGTTCCGTGAAATTGCTCCGTTATCGGACAATTATAATCTATCGGCAAATAATAATACTTCCGCCCGCCATTAAATTCCACTGAATCCAAAAAATCATTCACCTTGTACAAAACCGGTCCTGAAATATTTAAGTTAGCGATTTTACCGCTTTTTAACGCCATCACCTGCCACGCCGTAACCGAAATATCACCTGACTCATTCGGCTTATAACGCCATCCTCCTCCAATTCTATCCTGTGCATTTTCAATAAATCTCAATGCGTCTTGCGCCTTTAATCTCAATATATTTTTTGTAGAATTTTTTTGCATCGCCGCCGCCTCGCATAACGCAATCGTAGCTATTCCATGAGAATACATTCCCTCCAATCCATGATTCAACGCGCCGCCTAAATCAGTGTCAATCGTGTGAGTAACCAAATAATAAAGCGCGTCGTCAACCGCCTTCTGATACTTGTTATTCGGAGACTTCTCATGAGTATAACCCGCGCCAAGAAACGCAAGCGTAACTATCGCCGTCGCCGCAACTCGACTCTTATGAGTACCCGAATTTCGACAACGTCCGCACGACTCGCTAAAATCAAAACTCCAACTCCCCGCGAAACTACTGTCCGACTTGTCCTGATGCGCCACAAACCACTCCAACGCCGCCTCAATCGCGTCTTCACCGCGTTTGCCCGCCGCGTCATTGGCGAAAAGTCTATTCCTCGCCGCATTACTCCGCTCGCCAAGTCCGCCGCCCAATTGAAACCCCGACCGCTCCCAACGTGAACCGCCCGATTCCGCCTTCGCCTCCAACCCAACCGCCGACAAATCAACCGCCGAAATCGGCTCTGTCTCCGTAGTTGAACCCGTTTTATTCTCGTTGTCAGTTTTAATCGCACGGTCGCCCGCTCGATCCATAGATAACGACTCTTTCTCAATAGCGTCAACCTCCAACGGCTCAATAGGCTCAATAGGATCAATTAACTCAACTACGCTATCAGAATTAATTGCAGAAATCACAAATTCACCCTGACGAACTATAACGTCAATTAAACCGTCCTCAAACGGCAACGGGAAAAAAAATAACGAAAGCAATATAAACAATATCGCATGAAGAAAAATACTAATCAAAGCACCAATCCGACTAAGAGAAAAAATCCGCTTTCGCCAGTAATAAAACAACACCCCAATCACCCCAGCACTGTCAAAAATAGAACGTCCGCCGCGAAAAACAACTGTCTCAGAATCGTCCGATTGACTTCGCTGTTTCGCCCACTCGGGAAAAAAAATCTGCTTGAGAAAATGTAAAATATCGTAAACTCGCACAACACACTCGCTATAATTGAAATCGTTGGATTAGCTCAGTGAAATATTGGTAACTCATGTTACGCAGTATTTGTCCGTCAGTAGGCAGTAATTTATCAGGTATGCGACCTGATCTGGGATAGCAAGTGCGTAACATGACTGAATAACTACAAAAAAATAACCCTCTCAACGCTAAAAGTAAATTAGCATTGAGAGGGCTTTTTTGTTTAACAAATTGTTAAACTTCTTTAACAACTCCTAAACCAAAATAAAATCACGGAGGAGTTGCAGCTTCATTACCTGATGCAGTTCCAAGCGCGCCCCAAAGAGGAGCCTCAACAGCAGAGGTAATAAATTTCACAGCGCCATCACCCATACCAGTATTAACGCCATTTGTATGACCACTTGCCGCATATTGTATGCCTGTAGCATTAGTACTTGGAGTATTCGGTTTTGCCGTTGTGTAAAATCCGGTTTGAGTCGGATCAGCATCAGCAAAACGACTGCCAAAATATGCAGGAACAACACTTGTTTTGAACGGACCACCTGGTCGTTCACAGTACATAATTGTATTTGATGTACCGTCGCTCAAACCAGCTAAGCCCTTGTGTTTATCGCTAGTTGTACTAATGATAATATCAAAAGCTCCAGCAGCAGGGTTAGAAACAGTTGTGCCGCCATAAGTTAAGGCTGCAGTAGCCGCAGCCGATGCATACGTACCACCAACTCCCCATGTACCCCATCCCAAGTTGTGAACATAACTAGTATGTGGTTCTGAACCACTACTACTTTTTGAATTAGGATCTGATGGACAAATGAACGGCGCTAACGAGGTGTTGAGGTTTGTTAGACCAGTTACAGCTGCTGTACCAGGTGCGGTATTAGTTGCAGCACTAGTCAACTCAGTAGCATCCAATTTGTCGAACAGAGCGCCTAACTCGACAAATGACAATACCGCAACGAACCCTGATACAATTGTAGTTGATCCTTTAATTCTTTTTCCTGCGGCAGGAAGTTCATCAACATACGTATCATGGTAGTTGTGTGCGCCAATAGCGAGTTGGTGCAACTTGTTGCTGCACGCCATACGGGCGGCAGCGGCTCTCGCAGCTTGCACTGCGGGCAACAAAAGCGCGATCAAAATACCAATGATGGCAATGACCACGAGGAGTTCAACTAACGTGAACCCAAAAAAGTTTCTCACTTTCATAAATCTGTCTCCTTTGTTTGTGTCACAAATATTTGTAACGAAAAACAGCATGATAAACTTCGACACCGCAAAGATACCATCGCCGTTACTTGACGCAAACTCACGTCAAGCGGAAGCAATTGTAATTCATTTGAGTCTTTTTGAAAATAGGAATATTTCAAAATTCAACAAAAAAATATTTTTTTCGCATGAAAAAAACAATTATAAATTTGAGAAAACAAAATAAACAAGATATTAGTTTTGATAAATACTAGAGTTATATTTTGTACTGTTGGATATGTTTTATTTCTAAAAAATTTAATTTTTTCTTAAAATTTTCAAAAATTTTTTTAAGAAGACAATCGATCCGCTAGCCTACTTGATCGATTGTTGGGAATCTCTGAAAATGAATTTTTAGAGATTCTCGATTATTTATCGTAACCGTTCACGGTTTTAAACGCGGATAATAGGGGGATTTTTAAACGCGGATAATAACGGATTTGACGGATAATCGCGGAGAATGGAAATGATGCTTTTGTGGGAGAGAAGTCAATAATTTAAATGTGATAAAGAGGGAAGTGAAAAATTATAATACTAACTAACTAAATAACTAAATAAATAAATAATTGACTAGATAAATCAACTATAACTAAACAAACATAAATAAAATAATTTTATGAATATTAAAATCATCATTTCCATTCTCCGCGATTATCCGTCATATCCGATATTATCCGCGTTTAAAATTCCCCTATTATCTGTGTTTAAAATTCGAATTTAATTTTTGTGTTTGGTAATTTTTTTCTTATGTTTTCTTGTGATATTTTGGTATTTTTGATTGATACTGATTTTAGATTTTTTATTTTTCCTAATGATTCTAGGCAGTTTTCATCTAGCGAGGTTGAGTCTAATTTTATTATTTCTAGGTTATTGAGAGTAATTAGCGAGTCGATTGCTTTGTTTGAGATTCTTGTTTTTGATAAATCGATTTCTTTTAAGTTTGTTAGGACTTGCATTATTCCGGTAACTCTGTCTCCTACTTTTGTTCCTGATAAATTTAGAATTTCCAAGTTGGCGAGCGTGATACAATAATTTAGGTCTGCGCTATCGAAATCGGCGGCGTTCAAATTCAAGCTAACAAGAGATCGGAACGAACCCAATGAATCTATTCCGTTTACGCTCATTTTTATTCCGCTTAAATTTAGGTCTTGTAATTTTCGCAAAGTTTTTATTGCCGGCAACGCCTCGTAGGTTAATTGATTATTTGACAAGTTTAATATCTCCAGCGAATCTAAAACAGATAATTTTATCATGTCGGAATTTTTCAATCCGACGTTTTCTAGGTCTAATTTTTTTAGTGTTTTTAGTTCTGCGATTCGGTCTAATTGAGCTGTTGAGATACTGTAATTTGCGATACTGACTTGTTCGATTATGTAATTTTCTACGTCGTCTGGAATTTTTGTTCCTTTCCAAAAGGTGAAAACTCTACCTTCCGAGCTTGCTTTTATTCGACCTCCGACGTCGTTTATAATCCATTTGAAAAACGCCGATTTTCCTTTTTGCAAGATTTTATTATTAGTTTCGGCGTCTGGTTTCTTTTCGGTTTTATCAGATTCTGTCGGCGGTTTGGTATTGGTTTTATTTGTAGAATTTGTCGAGTTATTTTCGGATTCATATTTTATTTTATCGTTGTTGGGGTCTGTTGAAGTTGGATCGATTTCGGGTTGTTCGGGCGGTTGCCAATTTTGAAAGCCTTTTATTTGAGACAGCGAGTGAAAAACGGATCTTTGTCTTCGTTTTTTTCTATTTTCGTGTTCTAATATTTGCAATTCTTTTTTTGTTGCGATTGCTCTGACGAGTTCGAGTTTTGACCGAATTGAATTATCGGCGATGCAGATTCCGTCGAGCCAAAAGGTTGTTCGTTTTGAGGTTGGGGTTAATTTAAATTCTATGTTATTTATTTGCGTAAAAAATTCTAGGGCTTTTTTTTCGCGGTCGAGTTCGCTTGATTTTGATTCGTCTGTCATAGCTTTTATTTCGTCGTCGGTTAATTCGCGTTTATTTTGTTGTTCGATTATTTTTGTCAATTTAGAGTTATTGAAGTTATCGATTCTTTTCCAGAATTCGTCTCCTTCGAGAGAAAATTCGATTACGACGAATTTCCCTCTACCTGAGTAAAAAACTGCGTCGCAATAGTCGCGTGATTTTGTTATAAATTCGACATGACCGGATTCGTTTGAGAATTTAATTTTAATTTCGTTGAACTGTCCGGCGTATTTTTCTTCTCCGATCATTATTGCGTCTGTTAAATCAGGAAAGCGGATAGCGAACTTGAAGGTACGTGCGAGTTGCAGGTTATTATTTGTCTGGTTGCTGCTTGGAAACAGAATTGAGATTGGTTCGCGTTCGATTAGAGTGATACGTAGAGATCGATTTCCGTATAATCTTCTCATTGCGTCGAGTGTTGTAAAGTAGTTTCCTTCGTGAGATTCGGCGAATGTGAATTGGTTGTAATATTCTTCTGTCCAATCGTTATCGAGAGAGGCGGCGGTATTTTTCGGCGGGATATTTTTTTTATCGAATATAGGAAAAGTTGCGGTTGGTCTATCGTCGGGCGAGTTTTTGATTTGTTGTTTTAATTTGTCGATTTCTGTTTCGATGAATTGTAATTCGGCGCGGAGGTTATTAGTGTCGTTGATTGCGGTATCGATTTCTGATTCGTTTTTTTCTGCGTTTTTGGCGTCTTGGTTGGTTTGTGATTTCAGTTTGGACAAGTTAGTTTCGGCGGCGGGGATAGAGTTTTTGATTTCGTCTCGTATGGCGATAAGTTGTTGTTTACCGGATTCGTTGATTGTGTTGAGGGCGAGATTCCAATCGAGTTCGAGTACGTCTCGATTTTTGGTATCGATATCTCCGATTGTCATGATGAAAGCGTCGATAGCGTCTCCGGTTGAAGTCCAAGAGTTAATTGATTTCACGCGAAGAGATTCAATTTCGGAATCTTTATTTCCGATAGCGATAGTGGTTTTGATGCGGTAATTTTCAAGTTTTTGGAGTAATTCGACTCTTTCGTCTTTACCGAGCCAGTCGAAGAACAGGGTGAAATAGACTGTAATTCCGGCGAGTAGTAGAATTATTGTTACGAAAATTATGAGTTCTCGTGAGACGAGTTTTTTTTTCGGGGTGATATTTTGAATTTTTTTTGGTGCGGGCGGCGGTATTTTCGCGCGGATGTCGGCTTCTTTTTTATCTTGAATTTTACCGGTAAAAACGGCGGCGAGCAGAGCGGTTTCAGCGTCGTTGGTTATGATAGAGGTTGAGGATTCAGGACTATCGATTGAGGAGTTGATTTCGTTTGAGTTAATATCGGTTTCCAAGTCTTCAAGAGACAATTCGGATGTCAGATTAAGATAGTCAAAAGCCGGAGAAGTTGATAATGTCGGAGGAGACGGAGGAGTTGGAGGAGTTGATCGAGTTGATTGAGCCGATGGAGAATTCGATGGAGAAACGGTAATATTTTTTTTACAGTTAGAGCAAACCATTTTCCTCCCAGCGAATTTTTCGCTAAACGAATAAGTTTTCCCGCAATTAGGACAGATAAATTCAATCATGTGATTTCTAAAATAATTTGTAAGTATTTCGTAAAATTATTTATTTTGTCAAGCCAGTGTGTCGTCATTTGAGTCATTAAATCACAGTTTTTTTTTAAGGTAGAGCGTTCCCAGTGTCATCCTAAAAAATAATATTATTCTTAAAAAAGGCTAATGGTAATTTCTTGGGAGACTTAGGGACATTCTTGTTTGAAATCAGTAGTTGAAAGCTCAAGTGGACAAAACTAAAAAAAACTTTTAAAAAACTGTTGTCTCCCTTTGAGTCACTAAATCAAGGTTTTCAAATTAGAGCGTCCCCAGTGTCCCCAAAGTCCCCAATGTCCCCAGTGTCCCCCCAAAAAAATAATATGGTTCTTAAAAAAGGCTAATGGTAATTTCTTGTGAGACTTAGGGACATTCTTGTTTGAAATCAGTAGTTGAAAGCTCAAGTGGACAAAACTAAAAAAAACTTTTTAAAAACTGTTGTCCTCCTTTGAGTCACTAAATCAAGGTTTTCAAATTAGAGCGTCCCCAGTGTCCCCTAAGTCCCCAATGTCCCCAGCGTCCCCCCAAAAAAATAATATGGGTCTTAAAAAGGCTAAGGGTAATTTCTGGGGGGACATTGGGGACATTGGGGACTTAGGGGACATTGGGGACATTCTTTTTTGAAATCAGTGGTTGAAGGCTCAAGGGGACAAAACTAAAAAAATCTTTTAAAAAACTGTTGTCCTCTTTTGAGTCACTAAATCAAGGTTTTCAAATTAGAGCGTTCCCAGTGTTCCCCCAAAAAAGTAATATGGTTTTAAAAGCCAAAACTACTTTTTTGGGGGGTTATTTTTGTTTAACATTGGTGGTTAAAATTTAACCATTAATCATTTTACCACCCCTTCATTTGTTATTTTTTAACGCCGAAGGGTAGTGCGTTGAACAGGTTTGGGTTTGGGGTTTTGTAGGCGGGGTCGGTGTCGGTGAAAAATGGGTCGAAGGGACCTGGGCGTTGGACGATTGGGGCGGTTTTGATTCTTGGGCGTTGTGAGATCCAATCGACACCTTGAAATATGGGGTCTTCGATTTGGCGTAATTCTTCTTCACCGATGTAGGGTCCCATGGCGTCGATCCATAGGATTACTCTTAGCAGGTCATCGTCTTTAACTTTTACGCCGTTGTGTTCTCCGCTTGACATTCTTTTTATTAGTCTGCTTTTGTAGGATAATTTTTTCATTGGCGGAAATGTTGCGTAAGCTGCTGGGTCGTGTGTGCTGTAACCTTCGACTAGTATGGTGTCAGCCCAACCGAAGCCGTTAGTTGCGTTTGTGTCTTCGTGGTGTTGACCTCCCCAGGTTGGTGCGCCTAGTAGTGTCCAGTAGGGTTCTTTGAAACCGTGTGGACCTGGTCGTAGTGTCATGTTGAATTTTTTGTAGGCGTTATTACTTGGTTCTTCGTGGCATTTTCCGCAATATTTATCGAGAGTGGGTTGTACGTATCGTTCGTAGCTGACTGTGATATCGTTCCATGCAACGGGTTTGATATTTGACGGCTGACGTCTCATAGCTTTTCCGGTTCCAGATTGTACGACTGTTCGGTTATGTGATTCGTGGCAACCTAGACAACCTCTTGTTTCTCCGGGCATAACGCCGGTGAAGCTTTTCATTGTTTGGAGTGCGAGTTGGTTTTCGTCGAGTAGTTGGAAGTGTAGGGCTATTCCTGAGGGTGCGTTGAAGCTGACGGAGCCGTCTTCTTCGATGGGTACGGTGCCGATTATTTTTTTGATTCCTTCGCTTTGGACGGCGGAGACGACTGGACCGGTGCTGATGTAAGGTCTTTTGTACCAGTAGGTGTAGGTTTTGTGTTCGATTGACCAGATTCTGAGATATTTTGCTTTATCTTTTAGTTCTGGGGGTGCGTTTTCGTAAACGTTATTGCTGTAGAGGACTCCGGTTGCGGGTTTATCGCGATTTTCCCAAGCGGGCCAATTTACGCGGTCGCTTTGGATTGGCGGGACTGGTCGAGAGGATAATGGTTGAGCGTCCCAAATGTTATGAGCGCCTTCGTTGATAATTTCGCGATTACCGTTGACGTCCATGAGTAGGAGTATGAATTTTCCGTGTCGATTGGCGGAGACGAGAAAGTCGGTTTCGCTTAGTGGGTAGGGCGAGTAGTAAGCGCCGTATCTGCTGCGGTGGTAGTCGGTTGATTCTTTGGGATCGACGGGACCGTTTCCGCTTTCGGGGTATTCGACTTCTTGTGTAACTTTTGTCAAGCCGTCGGGGAAGTTTAGACCTTTTGTGGGGTCGATAATTCCGATGCTGCCGGCGAACCATTCGTGATGTGCGCTACCGGTGAACATAACTCGTTGGCTACCTGGAATTTGGCGGGCGTCTTTGAGCAAGTCTGGCCAAACGGATTGATTTCCCCAGAATGCTTGGACTAGGGTTCCGTCTTGGTTCATTGTCCAGAGTGATTGGCATCTCCAGAGTGGTTTATCGGTGTATTCCCATCTGGTGTAGAGGATTCGACCGTCTGACAATACGGAGGGTGTGTATTCGGGTTCGCCGTTTCGGGAGATAATATAAAGGTTTTTATCGCCAGGTTTTGTGTCGAGCGGCATTCGGGCGAGTACGGGTGCGTTTGTTGGCGGCATACATCTGACGTAGAGGTAACCGCGAGTTGTGGTGAACATAATGTTTTTGCCGTCCGGCAGATAAATTGGGTCGAGGTCGTCGAACATTCCGCTGGTGAGTTGACGGAATCCGGAGCCGTCGGCGTTAATTTCGTAAAGGTGGAATGTTTTTTCGTTGTGTGGTTTGAAGCTGACTAAGACTTTTTTACCGTCGAATGATACGTCTGGTCTCCAGAATGTTCCGTGTAGTGGTTCTTGTGGGAGTAGTTTTGACATTTTTCCGGCGGGGTTTAGACCTTTTTGGATTATAAGTCTTCCTCCCGGAACGGCTTGGTAACCGAGCAGGTGTCTAGTTTCGTGATGTGATTCGCTTCCTTCGGGGTAAGGTGAATCGTTGTAGATTATTGAATCGAAGTTGAGAATGGGGTTTTGGAACATAATTTTGCGTTTAATTGTTCTGACGGCGAAGTATAGTTCTTTTTCTTTAGTGGGGTTAATTTCGTTGGTTGTGGATTTAGCTTGTTTTTCGAGTTCGTCGAGTTTTTGTAATTCGTCTTTGAAGGCGTTTTTATTGATTCTGTCGGCTAATTTTCGGGCGTAGTTAATTTCGTCTAATGACTTTGCGATTGTTGGTTTTTCGTCGCATTGGAACAACCAATCGTTTTCGATAATTTTTTGTGCTTCTTCTTCGGTTCGATTTTTTGTTTCTGGAGTTTTTGGTGTGTGGTAGGTGGCGACGGCTTCGTGTTGTCGAGGTCGTTCTTGGATCATATTTTCCATTTTGAGCAAAGTTTCTTGAAGTTCTTGTAAGGACATTGAGTTGTAGTCGTTAGCTAATTTTTCTTTTTCTTTTGCGATATTTTTCCATTTTATTAATTCGTCTTTTGAGAGTGCGTTCCATTGCATTGGTGTTATGGGGACGTATTCGTAAGCGCGTTGTTCGAGGATTTTGAGGTGATTGATTAGTTCTTCGCGTGAGCTGATTGCGTTATCGTAGGGACCTTCTTGGTTTGAGAGTATGTAGGAGCTGACATCTTCGGGGAAGTCTTGTTGAAGTAGGCGGTGTAATTCGACGAGAGTATCTTCGTTTTGGCGACCTTTTCCGATGAAGTTGAAGAGGGTATCTTGCATATTTTTACCTTTTTTGTAGATTTGTTTTGCGTTGTTTATGGGTTCGGTATTGGGTGATATTTTCCCTTCGCATAGTTTTTGGATTTCATTTTTATCGAGTGCTTTTGAGTAGAGAGAGCATTCGTAGATTTTGCCTTGAAAGTCGTCGTAACCGAAGGAGCCGATGTGAATGGTGCCACCTTTTTTTGCGACGTAACCGAAGTTTCCTTCTTTGTGGTATGCGCCGATTTCGCGACCGTCGAGGTAAACTCTTAGCCATTTTTGGTCGAAAGTTCCGGCGATGAAGTGTTTTTTACCGTCGAGTAGTTCTTTTGGGTCGATTATGGAGTCGCATTCGTAGTAGTAGTTTCCGCTACGGACGCCGAGAGTGAGAAAGCGGGTGCTTCCTTTTTTGACTCCGGGAACTCCGTAAGGGGTTTGGAAACCGAGTAGGAATCGGAAGTTACCATCTTCTTTACGGAATACGTAGCGATTTCCGTGTAAGGCGGAGGGTTGAATCCAAGCCGTGATTGATATTTCTGACATCTCGTCAGGAAGAATCTCAGGAGACGTATTATGTTTCCCGTCGGCATTTTCGGATGGATTAAGCGTCCAAGTGTGGACGAGATTAGGATTAGTGTCAGCAATAACATTACTATCAACACCAACAAACAAAATCGCCGCAGCTATCACAAAATAACTAACAAACGATATACAAAGGAAGTTAATTCTCATTTTTAAGGTTTTAAAGGTTA
>JAITAZ010000598.1 GCA_031283825.1 Planctomycetaceae bacterium
GTCAAGAAAAATCGGACAAACTCAACCCCGCTTTCCGCCAAAAGCCGAACTTGACGCTGACGCAACGATTGATTCACTCCCCGCTTCTCCGATAACATAAATCGCGAATACGCTAAAACCGATAACGAAATCACCGCTATCACAATCAACACAACAACCAAAATCACACCGCGATTTCTATACATAAAAAACTCTCCAAAATAATTAAATTGAAGATTGGAAATTGGAGATTGGAAATTGGAGATTGAAGATTGGAGATTGAAGATTGAAGATTGGAGATTGAAGATTGGAGATTGGAGATTGGAGATTGGAAATTGGAAATTGAAATCTGCAATCATCAATCTGAAATCTACAATCTGCAATCTACAATCTGCAATCATCAAATCTACAATCTGCAATCATCAATCTACAATCATCAATCTACAATCATCTATCTACAATCATCAATCATCTATCTGCAATCAGAAAATTAAATCTAAAATTCCTACAATCAAAAGACCAATCGAAATGATAATATTCATCTGAAAAAAAGCAATATTTATTCTTTTTAAGTCGAGTTGTTCGCCCTTTCGCGGAGTCGCTATTATATGCTCGATAATAAGAATCAACGCTACAATTATTACGCCGGTCTCAAAAATGTACGAAAATAACGGATAAAATAACGGTATCAATCCTAATAAAATCACCGACACAACATGACACGCACCCGAAACAACAAACGCCGACTTCACTCCATATCTGCTCGGTACGCTACGCAAATTTTGCTCGGCGTCAACTCTCGCATCTTGACACGCATAAATTAAATCAAACCCCGTTGACCAGAACATCACCGCTAATCCCAGCATCAACGCCGGCGCTGGAATCGGTATAAATATCGGTCTAATAACAATCCACGCGCCAAGCGGCGCACACATCAAAATAAAACCTAACCAAAAATGAACCGCCGACGTAAATCGCTTGCCATAACTATACCCAAACGCCAATAATAATAACGGAATCGAAATAATTAACGGAAATAAATTCGGCAAAAATAAAAACGTCGATAAAATAAAACATACCGCATTTATCGTTACAAAAATTAAAACGCTACGCGCCGAAAGAATCCCAGACGGAATATGACGTCCCAAAGTTCGCGGATTACACGCATCAATCTCTTTGTCCGCATATCGATTAAATCCCATCGCCGCATTACGCAAAAATACCATACAAAACAAAATTCCAACCAAATCACAAACTCGCGGATACAACGGCGGCGACTCGCACAAATTCAACCCAAACGCCATAAAACCGCCAAGTATCGCAAACGGCATCGCAAAAAGCGTATGAGAAAAACGAACTAAACCAAAATATTCTTTCAATAATATCTCCTTCTCACAGAATTTTTAATAAATAGGTTTTAATTTAAATGACAAAAAAGACGCCGTCGTTTTAAATCAGAGATTAACGACTCCAAAGAATCACTCTTGAGTTTTTTCAAACAGATTTTTAACCAAAATGTCCCTTTAGTCTTAAATGTTTCTACTGTCCCTTAAAAAATATTGCGGCAGAAAATTACAACCTATTTAACATTTTCGACCATTTGCAATTTTTCTTTCCAACGTTTTATTTGCGATTTTACTTGAATCGGCGCAGTACTGCCGTAACTTTTCATTGCGTTAATTGCGCTATTCGCGCCGAGAATTTTATATACGTCTTCATCGAACTCCGAATAAACCGACCTGAATTTTTGTAACGATAATTCACTCAACGACACCGATTCGTCCATCGCGATTCTTACTAACTTCCCTACAATTTCATGCGCTGTTCTTTGCGGAACTCCTCGTAAAATGAGGAACTCCATCAACGTTGTTGCGTCAAGATAACCGCTGTCAAGTTGACTTTTAATCACCTCGCGATTCAACTCCGCGCCCTCGACTAACGGCGCTGCAATCGATAATATCGATTTGATTACGTCAAAAGAATCAAAAATCGGTCGCTTGTCTTCTTGCAAATCTCTGTTATACGCGAGCGGCAATCCTTTCGTCAAAACAATCAACATCTGTAAATTGCCTATTACTCTCGCCGTCTTGCCGCGAATTAACTCCAACACGTCGGGATTAACTTTCTGCGGCATAATCGACGACCCTGTACAAAACGCTTGCGGAATTTTAAGAAAATTAAATTCCGTCGTTGACCAAAGTATCCACTCTTCCGCCAACGTACTCGTATGAATAGCAATTTCCGCCAGACAAAACGCCGCTTCCAAAACGAAATCACGGTCGCTCGAAACATCAAGACTATTCGCCGCAACCGAATCAAATTCCAGATATTTTGCCGTCTTATTTCTATCAATTGGAATACTCGTTCCCGCTAACGCCGCCGCGCCAAGACCAAGAACATTTACCCGCTTTCGACAATCCTGCAACCGCTCGCGGTCTCGTTCAAACTTCTCGCAATACGCCAACCACACATGAGACGCAAGAACAGGTTGCGCTCGACGAGTATGAGTATAAGCCGGCAATATCACGTCAAAATCAGAATCACAACGACCAACAAACGCTCGCTGCAACTCAAATAAACTTTTGTCAACCGCATCGATTTCGTTACGAATCCACAAACGCAAATCCGTTACCACTTGATCGTTTCGACTACGCGCCGTATGCAGCTTGCGTCCGACGTCGCCTATCTTTGCAATCAACGCCCGCTCAACGTGCATGTGAATATCTTCAAGCTCGACGCGAAATTCAAATCGACCCGATTCAATCTCAGACTTAATCTCAAGAAGTCCGCGCTCAATCGCGTTAAATTCGTCCGACGACAATATTCCAACGTCGCAAAGCATCCGCGCGTGAGCAATCGATCCCAAAATATCAACCTCGTAAAGACGATTATCAAAACTAATACTTTCCGTAAATTGTTCTACTCGTTTGTCGGTGTTTTCAGTAAATACGCCGCCCCACGCTTTCGTTTGTTCCTGATTATTCGTATCTGACATAATATTTATTGTTACAAAAATTCATTAAATATAATTTCGTAGAGTTGAATCTCGAAATTTCATTATACTGGTTGCGTTCTTACTTGACGCGAATTATTTTTAATTTATCCTATGAGAACTTTGCATTATTTGCAGTTAATAAATTTAATTATTAACGATTTCAAATAGTATAAACCAATTCGTCATGCGGGCAATACTTAATTAATGATCGGATAATTTCGCGTACAAGAGCAATCATAATTTTCAAACGCGAGCAGTTTATGTATATTAAAATTTGGTAACCGTTTACGGAATTTTTTTATTTTTTATCGAAAAATTAAAACGTGAATAGTTTAACAATTGTAGAGACGCAATGCCTTGCGTCTCTATTGTTGTCTTAGTCTAAATTCGATCAAAAGATCACCGATAGAGACGCAAAGCATTGCGTCTC
>JAITAZ010000689.1 GCA_031283825.1 Planctomycetaceae bacterium
TGAAACAATAAATAATTACGCAACCTTTTCTAGCGTTTAATTCGCGTTTTTTAAATTTACTCATGTTACGCGATTGTTACCCCAGAGCAGATAGGCGACCATAGGTAGGCGACCTTTCGCCGAAAGGTCGCGTTGCCGAAGGCAACGATAAAATGGATTCGACAATAATTATTAAAATCAATTCAGATTTACCGTCGACTAGCGCCGACGCGACCTTTCGGCGAAAGGTCGCCTACCTGAGTCGGCGGTCGCCTACCTGTCTGGATCAGCAAGTGCGTAACATGAGTTACTTATTTTATTTCATTTTAAGATTTTTTGGTAGATAACCCGAAAGTCAGATCGATAATCGTCTATTACTGACGCTGAATTGATACGTATTTTTACTTAATATATTGTGTAAATTATTTGCATAATTATCGAACAAAAAGCATGGTACAGTTTTTAATTGATGGCTTTACAAAAGATTTTGGAATCAATTTTACACTCCCTGCCTGAAAGGGCAATCTCAAAATAGCCGTGCGTACAGCGTACTTGCTGACGCACGGAACGATTTTTATTAACCGTATGATTTAGCTTACGGTAAAGAATTTAAAAATTGATTCTGTAAACAAGATTATTCCTACAATTGCAGCGCCGAAAGAGACTAGTAATACTGCGCCGCTTGCGATATCGAGTGCTAACGCGATCTTTGGATTGTAGGTTGTCGTTATTGCTTTGGCTAGATTCTCTATCGACGTGTTTAGCATCTCGGTTGTGATAACAATAGCGATACAAAGAATAATAATCGACCAACGAATCGCGTCAAAATTGCCAATTAAAAACGACGCTAAAATCACAACTATTGCCGCCGCAAAATGAACATGATAACTCGATTGACCCTTAAATGACGACGCCAATCCCAAAAAAGCGTCTTTAAATTTATTAGACCATGTCCTTTTATCTTGAGTAAATGGAATCTGTTTTATTGTCTGTCGATTTCTTTTAATACGACGTAATCTTAAATTTTTTCGTCTCATATTATTCTAGTAATTTTTTGGTAACGATTCAGCGGCAAATTTTTGTAATATACTCATCACGCTTGAAATCTCGGTTTTTGTTTTTTGACAGGATTAATAAAAGGGAATCTCTAAAAATTAATTTTAAACCACAGAGGACACAGAGAAAATTTTAATTTGAATCAAAACATAATTTAAATTTATTAAAGCAAAAAAATATGGATTTAAATCAAAATTTAATTTAATTTTTAAAAAATATTCTCTCTGTGAACTCTGTGTTCTCTGTGGTTAATAAAAACGAGTTTTTGGAGATTCCCATAGGTAGGTTTCAAATCAACGATTAAACGACTTGGTGGACAAAACAAATATTCTGCTGATATATTACAAATCGTCAAGTAAGTCTATTGAATTTTAATTTTTTGTAATAGTTCTGATATTTTTGTTTTTACGAGTTCTCGTAATTCTTCTTCTGACATGTTTTTGAAGTCGTCGTATTCGATTGGTTTTCCGAATATGACGCGGATTTTTCCGAATGGGTATGGTAATTTATTTTCTCGGCGCCATGCTTTGTAGCATCCGTCAATTGCGGTAGGGAGAATGGATGATTTCGTTTGTTTTGCGAGTGCTAACGAGCCTTTTTTGAATTCGCCGATTTCTCCGTCCCAAGTTCGTGCGCCTTCGGGGAAGATTAGGATAGCTTCTCCGTTTCGTAATCTTTTTAGTGAAATTTTTATTCCTTCGTATCCGATCCCGTCGATATCGAGCGGTATAGCGTCGAGAAAATCTATTAGTATTGCGAGCGGTTTAAATTTGAACAATTGCTTTTTAGCGAGAAAATTCAACCGCCGACGCAACCCTGCGGCAATAAGAGGAGGATCATAATACGATTGATGATTTGCAACAACAAGTAATCCTCCGGTAGTTGGCATATTGTTATAACCGAAAAATCTGTTGCCGTAGAAAATCATAAAAAATAATGATACAGGTATTCGCACAAGATAATAAAACATTCGTTTAGGAAAACTAACAACAACGCGATCCACTGTCTTAACAGGATTACTAAAAATACCGTCAACTTTAGTTTTGTTCGATATAGTCATTTTATTAACAATTTTAAGGTTACTCAAAAATTTTATAAGATACAAGCCATAATTTTTTAAGGAACATTGGAGACAATTAGGACAAAGGGGACGTCGTTGTTTGAAATCGGAGATTAACGACTCAAAGGACGTCGCTCTTGAGTCTTTTCAAATCAGATTGTAAACCCAAACGTCCCCAATGTCCCTTTAAAAAACTACGACTGAAAAGCTACGCAAAAATTACAATTGCCCGAAACATTAACGAAGAATTTAGTATATCCGATAAATTACATCTTTCAAACCATGCTGTGTTGTAAAGGAATTTTATTGATATTTTGTCATTATTTTGAAATATTGTAAAAATCGCTCTTGCCTTAAAATGAAAAAATTGGCATTATTCGCTACTTTAGTTTTTTATTGTGAAAAATAAGGAAAAATTTTGTAACGCTCTCGCTTTCTACTACAACTAAAAGAGACTTTAGAAAAGGAATAACTTTATGCAGCTTTCGTTGCGTACGCTCCTCGCATTTGAGGATAATATTTTTGACGTCGAACAACATCGGCAACTGGAACGGACTATACCGAACCACGAACCGGCTACACAAATTCTTGCGCGCATCCGAAACGTAATCCACGACCCAAAAATTAACGTGCCGGGTCGAAACGGATACCAAGAAGAACTCGACCCCAACATCGTCGCAGAATACCTCGACTACCAAATGACAAAAGAATACCAAGAACAATTTGAAAACTTTTGTCTATCGTCAGATAAATATCTCGCCGAAGTAGCGTCTGTACATCAGATTATCTCAAACGTTCTCGGAGAGCCGGCAAGAATAAGCCGAGAATGCCGGTTCAGATGCTACGAC
>JAITAZ010000617.1 GCA_031283825.1 Planctomycetaceae bacterium
TCGGCGTTAGCCGACGGTAAATCTGAAATGATTTTAATTATTGTCGAATCCATTTTATCGTTGCCTTCGGCAACGCGACCTTTCGGCGAAAGGTCGCCTACCTGATCTATTACCGCCTACCTGATCGGGGGTAGCAAGTGCGTAACATGAGTTATTAAAGTAAAAATTATGGATTTAAATCAAAATTTAATTTTTAAAAAATATTCTCTCTGTGAACACTGTGTTCTCTGTGGTTAATAAAAAAACGAGTTTTTAGAAGTTCGCTTTATTGAAAAAAATATTTCCCCTTATTGTCTGTTGTTGTTGTAGCTGGTAAAATTCCGGCAAAGCTGATTGGTATTGTCTGCAAAGTGCGGTTTATGTGAACCGTATTTGTGGGCGGCAGGCAAGAGAGGAATGGTTAGCGATTTGTTCTTGAGTTACATATTTGACTAATTATTAAGTAGATTAAATAGTGTTTAATTCTAGTTTGAGCGTTAATTTTTTTCTGATATCTGTCTGTTTATAATTGTGCGAAACCACATTTTTGGGGAGTCAAATTTTATGGCAAAGCGTAAAGCAAACCTATATCCTAAGCTTCACAATGCGGCTTGGCCCGGCGTTGTTGGCAAGGGTGTTCCCGGAGCGGAACCTGCTATCGATCTTGATACCATGCTCAAATTGACGAGCGAGGCGGAAATTGATGGCGTTAAATTTGATGGATTCGATCTTAATCTCTGCATACCTCATTTTGACGTTAATTCTCTTGATAGTGAAATTAAGAGACTTGCGGAAAAGGCGAATTCATTTAATCTTGATATAGGAACGATTGTTCCGGCTATTTGGCAAGGCGTCGGCGGCGGTTCGGCATTTGGTAGTCCGGCGGATCGGAAGAGGTTTTTGGATCAAGTAAAGATCGGTTGTCAAGTTGCGTCGGAGTTGCGGAAACTTGGGGTGCGTCCGAATGGTTCAGTGCGAATCGATACTGCCGCCGGCGTAGAAGAATGGGCAAAAGACCCCGAACAAAATCAAAAGTTAATCGCAGAGACTTTCACGGAAGCATGCGATATCGCCGTAGATTACGACGAAGTCCTAGCTTGTGAAGGCGAAATTTGCTGGGGAGGAATGCACAGTTGGAAAAGAATGGTACAAATTCTAGAAATGGTTGACAGACCTCAAACGCTAGGTTTTCAAGCGGACATGGCGCACACCTTATTATATATTCTAGGTTACAACGCGCCAGAAGACAGAATTTTACCAGAAAATTACGATTGGAAAGACAAAGAAACTTTCGATAGAGCTTACAAAAAAATGACAAACGCTTTAAGACATTGGACTGTAGATTTGCATATCGCACAAAACGACGCCACCGTCTTCGGAAGCGGAACACACGACAAAACAGGAAGACATTGTCTGCCAAAAGACCCAAACGGAAAATTAGACGTAGTTTATTACGCCGGTTTCTGGCTAGCTGACGAGGATGGAATAACAAAACGATTTAATCATATTTGCTGGGACGGTTGTATGTTCCCAAACGCCGTCATGACAAATCCCCAAACATGGAAAGACGTCCTCGAAACAATGATCGCAGTAAGAAATCAATACGGTTGGAAATAATTTGAATGATAATTTTTCAATGAAATATTTGTTTTGTCCCTTGTGTTTTAACGCCGATTTTAAGCTAGTTTGTCCCCTTAAAAAAATACTGCGACTGAATTGTTACGAAATTTCCAATGAAATATTATAAATTTTTAAGGGACAATTTGTACTATTTAAGTTGCGTGCAATTTAAAAACCTTTAACGTTACAATAAAAAAATTATGCGAAAACTTCCAGTTTATCTTCTTCTTGATGTATCTGGTTCGATGTCTGGCGAGCCTATTGAGGCGGTCAAAAATGGCGTTCAGATGATGCATTCGGCGTTACGTAAGGATCCTTATGCGCTTGAATCGGCGTACATTAGCGTTATTACGTTTTCGAGTAATGTTCAACAAGTTATTCCATTGACGGAAGTATCTCAATTTCAGCCTCCGAGTCTTTCGGCGAGCGGAGGGACGTCTTTGGGCGAGGCGTTGCAGAAGGTCGTTGATTGTGCGAATCGTGAAGTTGCCAAATCGACCAAAGACCAAAAAGGCGATTGGAAACCTCTGGTATTTATAATGACAGACGGCACTCCGACGGACAATGTTGAATCGGGAATATCGGCGTTTCAGAGTTACAAGTGGGGAGTTGTTGTTGCGTGTGCGGCAGGACAAAACGCAGATAAAACAATTTTGCAGCGTTTAACTGAAAATGTTGTAACTTTGGACACGGCGGATTCGGCGACAATTGCAGCGTTTTTCAAATGGGTTTCATCGTCAATTTCGGCAAGCAGTAAGAAAGTTGACGAAGCCGGAAACGACTCCAGTTCAAACGAGTTACCACCTCCGCCGCCAGAAATTAATCTCGCAAAACCGTAGATTATATAACTTGTGCGTAACTAATCAGTCGTAGTTTTTAAGGGACATTATGAAAGTCGTTGCTTGAAATCGGAGGTTTTAACGACTCAAAAGAAATCGCTCTTGAGTTTTTTCAAACAGATTTTGTAAACGTTCACACAAAGAGAAAAAATCCTACGCCCAGTAAGGACAGCGGAAAAAATTATCACTAACTCATGTTACGCACTTGTTGCCCCCGATCAGGTATGCGACCGTAGGTAGGCGACCTTTCGCCGAAAGGTCGCGTCGGCGGAAGCCGACGGTAAATCTGAATTGATTTTAATTATTGTCGAATCCTTTTTATCGTTGCCTTCGGCAACGCGACCTTTCGGCGAAAGGTTGCGAACCTACGGTCGCCTACCTGATCTATTACCGCCTACCAGATCGGTGATCAACCTGATCGATAAACGACTACTGACGGACAAATACTGCGTAACATGAGTTACTAATAATTATGGTATATTACATTTTTAGAAATTCCCTATCATTATTTTGAGTTCTGTGATGGAGAGATTTGATATAGTAGTGGTTGGCGCGGGTCATGCGGGTTGTGAGGCGTCGTTGGCGGCGGCGCGTATTGGGGCGAGGGTGTTGTTGGTTACGGGCAATCTTGACACGGTTGCTCAGATGAGTTGTAATCCGGCGATTGGCGGAATTGGCAAGGGTCATATTGTGCGTGAAATTGACGCGCTAGGCGGAGCAATGGGACTCGCTATTGACAAGACAGGGATTCAATTCAGAATGCTTAACAGGAGTAAAGGTCCAGCGATGCAAGGACCTCGCGCGCAAGCTGACAAGAAAGAATATCAAAATGAAATTAAACGTATTCTTGAGAATCAACCTAATCTTCAGTTACGTCAAGACAGAATTGTTTCGATAGTTACGGAGTCGATAGATGTTTCTACATTTTCTTCTGATTCTATATCCTCTACAGTATCTAGTGCGTCTAATGCGTCTAGTAATCGCCGTCGGGTTGTTGGCGTTCAAACGGATGATGGCGTAGTGATTTATGCGGATGCGGTTGTGTTGTGTTGCGGTACGTTTTTGCGCGGCGTGTTGCATTTTGGCGAGCGAATGTTTTCGGGCGGCAGGGCGTCGGAGCCGTCGTCGGAGGGCGTGAGTGAATCGCTTCTTTCTCTTGGAATTGACGTAAGTCGATTTAAGACGGGAACTCCTCCTCGTATAAATTCTAGGAGTATAAATTATTCTCTTTTGAGCGAGCATTACGGCGATATTGATCCGACGCCGTTTTCGTTTTTGAGTGATAGGGTGAAGTCGTCGTCGGATCAGGTTTCGTGTTGGATAGCATATACGAATGTTCGGTTGCATGAGTATATTCGGGACAATTTGCGTTATGCGCCGGCGTATAATGGGCAGATTCAGGCGAAGGGACCTAGATATTGTCCGTCGATTGAGACGAAGATAGAGCGATTTGCCGACAAGGAGCGTCATCAGATTTTTCTTGAGCCGGAGGGTAGAGGGACGAATGAGGTTTATGTCAATGGATTTTCGTCGGGGTTTGGTCGGGAGATACAGGAGCGGATGTTGCGGATGGTGGCGGGGCTTGAGTCTGCGGAGGTGATGCGTTATGCGTATGCGATTGAGTATGATTATGTTCCGCCGGAGCAGCTTAAATTAACGCTTGAGACGAAGTTGGTTGACAATCTTTATATAGCGGGTCAATTGAATGGTACGACGGGTTATGAGGAGGCGGCGGCGTTGGGATTGGTTGCGGGAGCTAATGCGGCGTTGAAAGTTTCGGGGCGTGAACCGTTGATTCTTGACAGGGACAGTGCGTATATTGGGGTGATGATTGATGATTTAATTATGAGGGGCGTTGACGAGCCGTATCGTATGTTTACGAGTAGGGCGGAGTATAGGTTATTGTTGCGGCATGACAATGCGGATCGTAGATTAACTTTGTTGGCGGCGAAGTTGGGATTAGTTGACGGGCGGAGAGTGGAGAGGTTGCGGAGGAAGGTTGACGAGATTGCGAGGGCGAGTGGAATTTTAGCGTCAACGCATGATGCGAATGGTTCGATGTTAAAATTTTTAGCGAGACCGGAGACGACGTGGGAAGAGATTGTAGAGCGTATTCCGTTGTTATCTGATATATCGAGTCGGAGTGCGGAGCAAGTTTGTATTGACGTTAAGTATGAAGGTTATATTAAGCGTCAGGAGGCGGATGTTGAGCGTGTTAAGAGGTTATCGATGCTTATGATATCGGAGGATGTTGATTATTCGGCGATGAAACATTTGAGAATAGAGGCGAGGGAGAAGTTGGAGAAATTCCGTCCGATAAATCTTTCTCAGGCGAGTAGAATTAGTGGAATAACGCCAGCGGACATTGCGGTTTTAACTGTTTATACATCAGGCAAAGAAAAGAAAACTAGAGACGAATTGTGATATACTTTGAACGATACAAATGGTTCTTTTTAGGAGACAAAGCGGACATCGGGGACGTGCTTGTTTAAAATCTGGGGTAAATGTCTCGGAGTGATAAAAATGAAAAAAATCTCTCTCTTTGTAATATATCAGTGGAATAATTTTTTATTTTTTATTGCAAAATAAAAACGTGAATAGTTACAAATTAACAAATGTAGAGACGCAATGCCTTGCGTCTCATTGTTCGATCAAAAGATCACCGATAGAGACGCAAAGGCGACCGCTGACTCAGGTTCGCAACCGCCGACTCAGGTAGGCGACCTTTCGCCGAAAGGTCGCGTTGCCGAAGGCAACGATAAAATGGATTCGACAATAATTAAAAATTTATTTTAAACCACAGAGGACACAGAGTTCACAGAGAAGTTTTTTAAAAAATTAAATTTTGATTTAAATCAATAATTTTTTTGTAATATATCAGTAGAATTTTTCGAAACGTATTTTAACAGTTTCCGCAAACCTCCTTTCGCCGAAAGGTCGCGTTGCCGAAGGCAACGATAAAAAGGATTCGACAATAATTAAAATCAATTCAGATTTACCGTCGGCTAACGCCGACTTTTGATCGAACAATGAGACGCAAGGCATTGCGTCTCTACATTTGTTAATTTGTAAATATTCACGTTTTAATTTTTCGATTACAAAATAAAAAATTCCGTGAATGGTTACAAAAATTCTATTAAGGTTTAAATTGCTCTTGACATAGTTATTGTATTTTCGTAATATCCGCAACGTTGTAATTTGACTCTCGTTGACGTTTCCCAAAAAATATATTTCCGAATACCGAATTTTACTATTGCGTTAATTTTTTATATTATTCCTAAAATGCAAGAAGCTATTTTTGATTTTCTTGATCAACTCTCGACAATTCAAGAGTTGACGATTTCAGTGTTGCGTGAGAAGCAAACGGTTCTTGTTGATGTCGAGCGGTCGTCTCTTGACGCAATATCGGCGAAAGAGAATGAGTTGCTTATTCAGTTGAAAGACATACAGGAGAAGCGTCAAGCGATTTTGCGTCGTGCTGATAAGAGCGGCGTCAAGGCGGATTCGATTTCGACTCTTTGCAGTAAATTATTTCCGACTAATTTAAATTTACGAAAACGAATTGACGCCGCCCAAAACTGTAGTCGTCAGATTCATTTTATTGCTCTATCGAATTGGACGATGACGCAACGTTCTATTACGCATCTTAATCAGATCATTGAATTGATTGAGACTCGCGGCGCGGGCAAGACGACTTATCCAAACGCAAATATCAAGTCAGACAATCAAAACGGGGGCAGCGGAATTGTTGACCGTGTAGCGTAAGATTGTAATAGTTTCTAGTATTTTGATTCCGAACTCCGAATTTATGAATGACTTATACTATGTCTATATCATGTCAAAATTTGATTTGCGTTTCGATTGACGGTTTACATTGCGGAATGATTGGCGCGTATGGCAACAGTTGGATACAGACTCCGGCGTTTGATTTTTTGTCTGTTCAATCGGCGGTGTTTGACAGGTATTATGCGTCGTCGGTTAATCTTTCTGACAATTTTAATTTGCTTTGGGGGCGTTCGTGGCTTGAGCAATTTTCTCGCGATGGCGGCGATTCGTTTCTTGTAACGGACGACAGTGATATTTTTAATCATGCCGATGCTTTTTTCACGCGAAAATATATGATTGATTCTTCGTTAAATAAATTAGCGGAGACGGCGGATGAAACGATTTTTTTCAAAATTTTTGCAACGATAATTGACATTGCATTGGAGCAGTTATCGAATCGGTCTGCGGGGCGATATTGTATTTGGGCTCATCTTCGCGGATTTCGGGGCGATTGGGATTTTCCTATATCTTATCGCGAGCGTCATCGTGATAAGGAAGACCCGCCGTCGTATCTGGGGTATAATTTGCCGACATTTGAGAAATTTGATCCGGATGAATTGCAATCGGTTATTGAATCGTATAGCGGCGGAGTTTCGTTGTTGGATGATATGTTGGCGGGACTGTTGGAATCGATAGACAGCGGCGAGCTTGGCGGGCAGACAGCTCTAGCGATTTTCGGCGTAAGAGGATTTTCGCTTGGAGAACATGAAAGGATTGGCGCGAATGACGAGTTATTTGGCGAGAATATTCACTTACCGTTGATTGTGCGTTTACCAGACCAAGTTGGCGCGACGGTTCGGGGTGTAGAGTTATTGAATCCTGACGATTTAGCAGATTTTTTTATTTCTGTTACAAAAAATCGGCAAGCGGAATCAAATATTGTCAAATTAGCTGAAGAGAATGAGGTAGAGCAACGCAATTTGTTAAAAATAAGCGGAATTGACGACGAAGTTGCGTTGGTAACTCAAAATTGGTTTGTGAGAAAGAAGGGAAACAAAATTAAAGTCTATGTTAAACCCGACGACCGATGGGAAGTAAACGACGTCTCGAATCGGTTAAATGAAAACGATAGATCTGAAATTAATTCAATTTTAGAAAATAGTAATATTCCGGCGGAAAATTTGTTTTGTTCTTTGAGTCGTTAGTTCTCAATAAAAAATCGGTTTATTATTTTAAACTTCGGCAAAAAAACATAAGGGAGCTTCTAAAAACCTCATGTAAAATTTATTTTTATTAGGATCGCGGTCGTCTCGACCGCATATTTAGGCGTTTGTCATGCAGGCGGGACGCCAGCGTTCCTAATAAAATTAGCTTTTAGAAGTTACCTTAATTATTTGTAATCGTTCATGGTTTTAAAATTCGGAATTTAAAACTCGTGAACGGTTACGTTTATTTTTTATTTGCAAATCATCATTTGTATTTTCTGCGATTATCTGTGTTTAAAAAATAATTCTGCATTCTGAATTAAAAAAATCTCTTGTTGATAATTTGGAATTTCCTGTTAGGATACATTTGTGTATTGACGCGGTCTTTTGGAGTCTGATTATTTAATCGCGTTGATGGTAGTTTTGTGGTTTTCGCAACCTATAACCTTTAACTTTTTTTGTGTTTACTATGAAATCGAAAACATATCTTGCGGTGGATTTGGGCGCGTCTAGCGGGCGAGTTATTGCCGGTAAATTTGACGGTTCGAGGATTGAGTTGGAGGAGCTTCATCGGTTTGATCATAGTGTGATAGAGTCGTCTGGTAATTTTGTTTGGGACATATCTGGGCTTTGGCAAAATTTTCTCAAGGGATTACAGATTGCCTCTGACAAACTTGACGTATCTCCGGCGAGTATTGGAGTTGATACTTGGGCGGTTGATTTTATTCTTCTTGACAAATCAGACAATCCGCTTATTAAAACTGTAAGTTACCGCGACCCGCGAACAGACGGCATGATTGACAATGCTCTGGAAATTTTGCCGCGATACGAAATTTTCCAGCATACAGGTTTGCAATTTATGCAGATTAACACGTTGTATCAATTGTTGGCGTTGAAGCGTCAGAGTCCGGAGATACTTAGCAAGGCGAAGTCGTTTTTGATGATACCGGATTTATTTAATTGGTGGTTGAGCGGCGTGAAGTGTAATGAGTTTACGAATGCTACGACGACGCAGCTTTTTGATCCGACTGTAGGGAGTTGGTCGGATTTTATTTTGGAGAAGTTTGGATTTCCGCGAGAGATGTTTCTTGACATAGCTCAACCGTGTACTGATTTGGGCAAGTTGCGTTCTCTTGATGCGTCGATTACTGGATTATCGGAGATGCGTGTGGTGTTGCCTGGCACGCATGACACGGCGTCGTCGGTGTTATCTGCGCCGTCGTTTAGCAAGTTGGGCGAGGGAGATTGGAGTTATATTTGTCTTGGGACGTGGGCATTGATTGGCGTTGAATCGTTGCAGCCGATAATGAGCAAGGCGGTTTATGATTTGAATTTTACAAATGAGGGCGGAGTTGGCGGAACGACGAGGGTTTTGAAAAACGTTACGGGGCTTTGGTTATTGCAGGAGTGCAGGCGGATTTGGGGCGAGCGAGGACAGTGTTTTACTTGGGAGGAGATGAATGAGTTGACAAAGGATGCGGTTCCGTTTAGATCGTTGATAAATCCTGACAGTAGAGATTTTTTGTGTCCGACAGACATGCCTGCGGCGATTGCGGCATTTTGTAAGAATACGAATCAAGTTGTTCCGCAGAGTGAGGGAGAGATTTTACGATGTGCAATTGACAGTATTGCTATTCGATTAGCGCAAACGTTGGAGATGTGTGAGCAGATTACGGGCAAGTTGATTAAGACGGTTCATGTTATTGGCGGTGGGGCGAAGCATAAATTATTGTGTCAAGCGATAGCGGATTCGACGGAGAGACAAGTTTTTGCCGGACCTGTAGAATCGACGGCGATAGGCAACATAATGAGTCAAGCGATTACGTCGGGCGATGTAAAAAACATTGAGCAAGCGAGAGAAATTATAAGAAACAGTTTTGAATTAACAGAATTTACTCCCAACTCTGAAAATAAAAATCAG
>JAITAZ010000633.1 GCA_031283825.1 Planctomycetaceae bacterium
CAAAGGCATAATACGAGTTTTAACTCGTCGATTTGATACGATACCGAAAAAATTGCAAAGGCAAATTATGGAGGTTAAAGATATTGATAAACTCGACGAACTAATAGGCGTCGCTGCAACGTGCGTATCAATCGACGAATTCGCAGACGCATTTAATTAAACATGAAAAATAAACGTAACCATTCACGGGTTGTAAAAATTCCCCCTGTTATCCGTGTTTAAAAAACCGTGAACGGTTACAAAATTATTAACCAGTTTAAAAACATGAAATCTACTATTAACAAGATTACGGTTATTGTTTTCTTTTTGAGTTTTATTCTATGCGCGTCTATAATTTTTGGACGAGATATTTTTGTCAATTCTACTGTTGGAGACGACAATAATTCTGGCTTGAACGAGCGAGATAATGGCTTGAAAGGCGGACCGGTTCGCACGATCAAACGCGGCATAAAGTTGGCGAAACAAGGCGACCGGATTGTGCTTGATCCAACCGAGCCGTACAAAGAGTCTATAACGTTGTCGGGAAAGGACGTTTGCGGTAGAAGTTTAGACTCGGCGTTTGTAATAGAGGGACGCGGCGCGGTTTTAGAAGGCACTGAACCGATTCCGTTTGACGTGTGGCAATTTTACAAAGACAATATTTTTCGATTTCAATTAACTTTGCCGGACGTAAATTTGACGTACTTTCACATAATGAAAGATGGAAAAACGTTGAAAAGAATTAATGTTGCAATCGACGCGGCAAAGCTGCCGGAATTAGAACCGGAGAGTTGGTGTATTTTACGCGGTTATGTTTATTTCAGAACGAACGGGAAAAAATCGCCGATGTTTGCTGAAGATTATAATTTGACTTATAGCGCGAGAAAAGCTGGAATATCAATTATTCAGGCGACCAATATTAAGATCAATGATTTAACGATTCGCGGTTATCAACTTGATGGCGTTGCGGCGGTAAATGGCGCTACAAATATTATTCTTGACAATATTACTTGTATTCAAAATGGTCGAAGCGGATTAACTATTGGCGGCGCGTCGTCGGTTGCGGCGGGTTATTCGCGATTTGCTGACAACAAAACGACTCAAGTGTTATTATTAAAATATGCTCGTTATATTTTCCATCAATGTAATATTCCAAAAAACGGAATAACGAAAAGCAATGAATAAGTAGCGATTCAGTTGTAGTAGTTGTTAGGGGAGAATATTTGACTTTTTCCATTATCAACTATTTTCTACTGAATAGTTATAAAAAAATTTTTCATCCAATCCTTAAATTTTCAACATAATTCTGAATTTTCTTTTAGCAGTGTCAACAATTTTTCTTGGTATTATTTCGATATTATTGAGCGCGTCTTTTAGCGGCGCGGAGACGGCGTTTTATCGGACGCCTCGACTGCGGTTGAAGCTTGACGCGATTTCGGGCGACAGGACGGCGCGTAAATTATTATGGTTTGTGAATCGACCGGGTATATTTGTATCGACGTTGCTTGTGGGCAATAATATTGCGAATTATTCGATATCTGCGGCGACGGTGTTGACGCTTGGAATTATTTTACCTAATTCGCATGGACTTTGGATAGAGATTAGCGCAACGATAATTGTTGCGCCGTTTTTATTTGTATATTGCGAGATGTTTCCGAAGTATCTTGGTTTATATGCGCCGAATAAATTTCTTCGTTTGCTTTCTAATTTGATGTTATTTTTTACGTTTTTATTTTTGCCGTTGACGTTGATTTTGTGGTTGATAAATTATCTAGCGATGCAATTTTTGGGCGGCAAACGCGAGGAGATACGATTGACGCTTGGTCGTGCGGAGTTATCTCAGATACTTGACGAGGGACATAATACGGGGATTTTGTTTGAGACGCAGCGTCGTCTTGCGGACAATGTTTTTTTGGGATCGAAAATTGTGATTAAGGATTATATTTTGTTGAAATCTGGTTATCCGTTGATTACGAGCGACATGAAACCGTTGGCGGTAATTGAGATTGCAAGGCGTCGTAATTGGGCGGAGTTGCCGGTTTATGCAAGAGAAATTTTTAACAATGACGATTTAGAAAGATTAGTTGGGAGGTCGATTGAGGAAAATTTCAATGAGTTACCGATTGGTTTTGTGCGGTTGATTGATCTTGAGATTGCGGCAAGAAATTTATTAGACGAGCAGATGCGACAATTATCTCAGTTATTGCGTACGGACTTACCGATTCGGAGTATGGTGGAGTTATCGTCTCGTCATTCTGTATTGACGGCATTGATTTTAATGCAAACGTTGAATTGTTCCTTTGGGTGTATAGTTGACGAGAAACGAGCGAATCTAGGTTTTATACATATAAATACGCTATGTGAAATACTTTTAAAAACGGAAAAATAGTTGTAACCGTTCACGGAATTTTTTATTTTTTTATCGAAAAATTAAAACGTGAATATTTACAAATTAACAAATGTAGAGACGCAATGCCTTGAGTCTCTATTGTTCGATCAAAAGCTCATCGATAGAGGCGCAAAGCATTGCGTCTCTACATCGGGTTTAGTAATTCAAATCCGAATTTAAAAAACCGTGAACGGTTACAAAAAATAAAACTCGCAACAAATGCGTAAC
>JAITAZ010000663.1 GCA_031283825.1 Planctomycetaceae bacterium
TGTAAAAACAAAGGATGATATTAAAGATAAAGATTGTAATAAAAGAAGAGGTTGTAAACCGTGCATACCTCCAGTTGGATCGCATATTGTTTTGCGTATTGATGCATCGGGTACTCATCCTCATGGTTCACATAATATCTCAACAGGTCATATTCATTATAAAATTGTTAATCAAACACCGTATCCTGAATGTAAATGTATAGAAAATTACTCTGGTAAAAATACTATAAGTGGTACTAACATACCAACCAGGAAGTTATTATCCCGTTGGTACAAGACTAGCTGGCGGAGGTAAATTATGAGTGAAATACGTTATCCATTTTACTACTTAGACGGTACTGAGATTTGTTTAGGCGATACTGTAATTTACGAAAACCGGATTTTCCGTATCGAAAGAATATTTGAACCTAATTCAAAGGGCGCAATTATACATGATATACCAGAAGGTTGTATTATCTTATATGGCAAATATAATCAATTCCAAGACCAATTCATGGCTATATCTTTCGATCATCCAGATATATTGGACCCCAATCACCAAAATTATATCATACGCTTTTATAAACGTGCAACTTTGTGGTACCATATTGATTATTCTTGGTGGCATTTAAAAAAATTTGTTAATGCAACTTTTCCTATTGAAATATGGGAAGTTACATGGCGAGAATGTTGGTACTTCCACTTTAAGTATTTCATGTTATCTTTATGCGAGTTGTTTCAGGCTATTATTTTTGGTCCAGGTAAAAACGTTAGACAATTGATTCATTCTTAGATGTACACAGGAGATTCTGGGCGTATCAATAAGGAGAGGTGGACTGGAAATCCTGGGCGCAAAATTGGGATCAATAAGTTATACAGTAACGTTTGGGGTTGAGGTATTGGATGGTTTTCTTGCTGTTGTTGATTTTTGTAATATATCAGTGGAATAATTTTACTGGATAATTTTATTTTTCATTGTCCTGCAAGGACAGTACTTTATTAACCGTATTCTTTAGCATACGGTAACGGCAATAACACTTTTAAAAGTCCCGCTAGGGACGACACTTGATATTCAGAACGAGATACAATTTTTTTGCGTTATCAAGTGTCGTCCTTGCAGGACAATGAAAAATAAAATTGTCAAGTAAAATTATTCCACTGATATATTACATTTTTTTCCGTTGCCCTTTCAGGGCGTAGGATTTTTTCTTTTGAACTGTGAACGGTTACCCAAAAAAATAATACGGTTTTTAAAAAACCGTGAGCGGTTACGGATTTTTTAAGCTGGTTCGGTTTCGTGTAGTAAAAATTTGTTTAGATTTTTTTGCAGGGCGTGAATATCGATTGGTTTTGCTAGATGTCCATTCATTCCGTGATCGAAGCATTTTTGTATTTCTTCTGCAAAGGCGTGAGCAGTCAACGCGACTACAGGAACTTCGGAGTAACGCGGATTTGAACGGATTCGTTTTATTGTTTCGAATCCGTCCATTACCGGCATCTGAATATCTAAAAACACTAAATCAAACACCGGATTCAAACCAGACGTAGCCGATTCTTCGAGTCTATTTAGTGCAATTTCTCCGTTTTCTGCAACTGTAACTTTGATGTCCATTTTTTCTAACATTGCTTTTGCAACTAACACGTTTACTTTGTTGTCTTCGACTAGCAACACTCTAAATCCGGCTAAAGATTTTTTATCATAAGGCAACGGGACGCTTATCATCGACGGGATTTCCGCTTTGACATCGGCGTTGTTATCAGGTTTTTTCAATGTTTTCAAGTTATTTTTTGTATTCGGGTCGAGTCCGAAAACGCATGTGAAAATAATATTTGTGCCGACTCCGAAATCGCTTTCTAGCGAAATTTTTCCGCCCATTAAATTAACCAAACTTCGCGTCAACGTCAGACCTAATCCTACTCCGCCGTATTGCCGCGTAATCGACGCATCCATTTGACTAAACGCGCTGAAAAGTTTTTGCGTCTGATTTAGCGTCATGCCGATTCCCGTGTCTTTGACCGAGAACAGTAACGTAATGTTATCGTCGTTGACCGCTTCTACGCTGGCGTTTACCGTAATCGATCCCTGTTTTGAAAACTTGAAAGAGTTCCCAATCAAGTTGATAAAAATTTGACGTAATCGTAGATGATCTCCTAACAGCGTTGGCGGGATGTCGATTGTTTGATTGAATATCAGTTTGATTCCTGTTTCTTCGCTTTGTTCTCGGAAGATTATATCGATGTCTCCTAGAACTTCGCTTAACGAGAAAGGCGCGTGTTCTAAAGTCATTTTTCCGGTTTCCATTTTTGAGAAGTCGAGTATATCGTTGATAATTCCCAGCAGCGATCTTGCCGCGCGATGAGCGTTGTTAGTATATAGGTGTTGTTGTTCGTCTAGCGGAGTTTCTAGCAGGAGGTGAGTCAAACCGATAATCGCGTTCATCGGTGTTCGAATTTCGTGACTCATATTCGCCATGAATTCGCTCTTTGCTTTGTTTGCCGCTTGAGCCGCTAGAATTGCATTTTTCAACTCAAGATGAGTTTTAATTCTTGCCAGTAATTCTTCTTTATCGAATGGTTTTTCGATATAGTCATTCGCGCCCGATTGAAATCCCAAAAGCACGTCTTGGACTTGATTTTTCGCCGTCAACATTAAAATCGGCATGTCGAACAGCGAGTGATTTTTTCTTAAAGTCGTGCAAACTTCATAGCCGGACATTTTAGGCATCATTACGTCGAGAAGTATTAGGTCGAAATTTTTCTCTTTTATCAAGTCGAGTGCTTCCGTTCCGTTGTACGCGCTTGACACCGAATAATTTCGCATCGATAAAATGTTTTTCAGCACTTGGATATTAACCGGTTCGTCGTCAACGACGAGTATTTCGTAAACGCCTTTAGTGTCTTCTTTTTGTTCATTGACTGTTTTTTCGGTTAGGTCGAAAGATTCGATGTCGATAGTTGATCTTGAATTTTCATTTGAGGAGAGTTCTGTCGATTTTGATACCGGCACAGAAAACGTGAATTTTGAACCTTCATCTAATTTCGATTCAACGACCATTGTTCCTCCGTGTAATTCTACAAGTTTTTTCGTAATCGACAGACCTAATCCTGTTCCGCCGTATTCTCGCGCCGTTGAGCCGTCAACTTGTTCAAACGATTCGAAAATTCTGTCGAATTTATCTTTTGGGATTCCGATTCCGGTGTCTGAAATGGAAACCGCAACAGAGTTATTCAAAACTTGCGCCGACACGCTAACTTTTCCTTTTTCCGTAAACTTGATTGCGTTGCCGATCAAATTGTACAAAATTTGTTGGATTCTGTTCTCGTCGGCGTCAACTATTGGCAATGATTTATCAATCTTGTTGACTAGTTCTAATTCTTTGCCTTTAATCAGCGGTTTTGACAAAACGATTACCGTATCGACAATCGTTTTTAAATCGACCGGCTTGATCTGCAAAATGATTTCTTTATTTTTCAACTTGGTAAAATCAAGAATATCATTGACAAGATTTGAGAGTCTTTTTCCGCTGTTTGCAACAAGCGCGAGATTGTATTTTTGTTCTTGTGAAAGCGATCCTGTCGCGCCGTCGATCATTGACTCGACTATACCGATTATCCCGTTGATTGGAGTTCGTAACTCGTGCGATGTATTAGCCATAAATTCATCTTTTAATTCGTTTAGCCGATTTAAATATTGATTCTTTTCTTCGAGTGCTTTTGCGTGATCTTGTAATTTCTTTACTAATGAATTTATTTCTTCCGCCATGAATTTAAATGCTTTTGCTAACGATCCGATTTCGTCTCGGCTTTTGATATTTGGAATTTCGACGTCGAAATGTCCTTGACCAAGAATATTGGCGGTTTTTGAAAGTTGTAGAATCGGCTTAGTGATATTTTTCGCGATAAAATAAAGCGCGAAAGCAATGACTGCAATTGAAATCAGCGACACTAACACGACATAATTTCTTACCGCGTTTGCGTTGTTTAGAATTTTTGTCATTGGAATACTTACGGCGACAGACCATGGTGTTGTAACGTCGCTAAATTGAATTGGCATGTAAACGGTGTAGAAATCTTTGTTGTCGGCGATAAATGTTTCACCTTCTTTGATTGCTTTTTTTGCGTCGGTGGCGTAACGCGAGCGGAATTTGTCGGCGTTGAGAACGGCTTGAGCAAGTTCGGGATTTAATGCCGTTAAGTCGATTTGCGTTTTGTCAAAATCTTTCGCGAACTCTTTTAATGACTCGACGAATCGTTTACTGTTGTTAAATTTTTCAACTTGATCTTTATTGTTTTGATCTAGTATTGGATTTTGTTCGATATAATTATCTGCTAGTTCGATAGCTTTGGAAATTTTAGAGTGGTCGGATGTAAGCATTTCGTAGGTTAATATTTCGGACAAATCTTTTCCGAGATGTACTTTATCGGGGTGAGCGACGACTGAGCCGGCGTTTGAGAGAATCCAAGAGTATCCTTCTTGACCGTGAGGATTAACTTTTGAGATCATTTCTTGTAATTTATCGAGAACGAAGTCTGAGGAGATGATTCCGATAAAATGATCTTTATGTATTATTGGAAAGACCATGCTTGCGAGCATGACTTGTTTGCCTTGAACTTGGTAGGGATATGGGTCGGTGATAAATTCGTGTTTAGTTTCTTTTGGAATTTTGTACCAATCTGCGATATCGATATCGTATAGTGGTTCGACGTCGATTTTGTCTGTGGATTTATTCCAGTAAGGTGCGTATCTTCCGGTATCGTCGTAGATAGGTTTTTGACCGGCGTATTCTTTATCTTTTCCGTCGAGTGAGTTTGGGTCGTAGGCGATGCAAAATGCGGTGATATATTCTTTTTTGGCGAGAGTATTTTGGAGAATATCGTTCATCATTTTGCGGTCGGTGAGGTTATTATTTTTTAGCGATTCGAATACGCTTGCGAGAGTTTCGGAGGTGATTCTTGCGCCTTGTAGTTCTGATTTGATTTCGTTTTTGAATTTATCTGCGGTTTCTTGAGCGAGGTTGAAGGCGTCTGATTTTGCCAATTCGAAAGTCTTGTTTGACACGATCATCGTGAGTGCTAAAAAGGACACGATGACGACAACTAAAACAAGAAAAAATATTTTCGTTTGGATACTTTTGGTAAACATAATATTTCAATTTGGTTAAATTGATTGATTAAATGATTGTAAATGTTAAACGTTCATTAAACGTTTAGCGACGACCGATTTTTGTTACGATAATTATGTTTCAGTCTGACGCGATTCTGATTTGCGTCGTTTCTGAATTGTGTTTGAAATTTGCGAAAATATATTTATGTAAAGTTTTAAACTTTCGCGCTTGAATTTTCGGTTA
>JAITAZ010000677.1 GCA_031283825.1 Planctomycetaceae bacterium
TAGGAAATTTTTCTCTTGTGCGTGAACGGTTACAATTTATTTTTATTAGGAACGCGGTCGTCTCGACCGCATATTTAGGCGTTTGTCATGCAGGCGGGACGCCAGCGTTCCTTCTAAAATTAATTTTTAGAAGTTCCCACAAATAATACAAATGATGATTTGCAAATAAAAAAATATCGCTACAAATATCTGTTGATAAATTACGTTTTATTTTATGATTGGAGTTTTATTCAAGTTCTTTAAGAATTTGTTTTGCTTGTGAATGTCCTTGTTTTGCCGCTTTTTTGTACCATTTGATTGCTTCCTCTAAATCGTTTGTAACGCCTTCGCCGTTATGGTAACAAATGCCAAGAAGATATTGAGCATTGGCATGTCCTTGCTCTGCTGATTTTTTTAGCCATTTGATCGCTTCATCTAAATCTGGCGTAACGCCTCTGCCGTTATAGTAACAAATAGCAAGAATGTATTGAGCTTTGGCATGTTCTTGCTCTGACGCTTTTCTGAACCATTTGACTGCTTCAACTAAATCTTTAGTAACGCCATAGCCCTTATAGTAACAAACGCCAAGATTGTCTTGAGCCTCGACAAATCCTTGTTCTGCGGCTTTTTTGTACCATTTGAACGCTTCAGCTAAATCTTTTGTAACGCCTTCGCCTTTGTAGTAACAAGTGCCAAGATTACATTGTGCTATTTCATAATTTTGTTCTGCCGCTTTTCTGAACCATTTGACTGATTCAACTAAATCTTTTGTAACGCCTTCGCCATACTTGTAACAAACGCCAAGATAACATTGAGCGTAAGCATGTCCTTGTTCTGCTGATTTTTTTAGCCATTTGAACGCTTCATCTAAATCTTTTGTAACGCCTTCGCCATCATGGTAACAAAGACCAAGATTGAATTGAGCGTCGGCGTCTCCTTGTTCCGCAGCTTTTCTGAACCATTTGACCGCTTCATCTAAATCTTTTTTAACGCCTTCGCCTTTGTAATAACAAAAACCCAAAAAGCATTGAGCTTCGGCAAATCCTTGTTCTACTGATTTTGTAAACCATTTGAACGCTTCATCTAAATCTTTTGTAACGCCTTCGCCTTTGTAGTAACAAATCGCAAGATTATATTGAGCTTCTGTGTTTCCTTGCTCTGCCGCTTTTCTGAACCATTTGACTGATTCAACTAAATCTTTGGTAGCGTCTTTTCCTTTTTTGTAACGAAAACCAAGATTAAGTTGAGCGTCAGCGTCGCCGTTTTTAGCTTTTTCTATAAGTTGTTCGAGCGTTGCTTCCGACGCAATTACTTTATCGTAATCTCCAGCGATTAAAGCCGCAAAAATTAACGATAAAATCGCAAAAATCACAATACTTAAATTTCTTTTCATAATAATCTTCCTTGTTTTAACGTTAATTTATTTTAGTTTTATCTCTTGAGTTCCTGTTGTCATTAGAAAAATCTAACCGTTCACGGAATTTTTTATTTTTTTATTGAAAAATTAAAACGTGAATATTTACAAATTAATAATTATAGAGACGCAAAGCATTGCGTCTCTACATTGGGTTTAGCAATTCAAATTCGAATTTTTAAAACCGTGAACGGTTATTCAATTTTTATTTGGTTAATAGCGGATTTACTCCTGATTTGGGGTCGAATTTTGCGTAGCAAATTGAGTCGATTAAATTGTGTCCAAGTAGAGTTCTGTTTGCTGGAGATGTTAATGAATAATATATCAAAAACTGATCTTTGTCGATTTTAATTCTATATCCAACAGCATTGTCTGATGTAACTTTTTCCATATTTTCGCCAACAGTCAATTCTCTCCAAATCGCCGGTTTACTAATTCGCGATAACTTAAAATCAAAAAAAAGAGGCGCAAATATCGATAATCCACAACAACAATCCTGACTCAAACAAATCCTTCCGTCAATCGCCCGCAAAAATCTAACCGATGATAACGCAAAAGGAATCACCCGAAATGATAACGGCTTGAGTTGACCGCGTAAATTTGAATAAGGTCGAAAAATAATATCGCTTTTGCCTCCCCTACTTAACGGCGCCGCTTGCAACATGTCAGAATAAATAAATGACGACTCATATTGCAACTCCACCTCGCGAATCCGCTTGACGCCCTTACTACACGACACTACATCACCCGCTATAAAAATCTGATTAACCGTATCAAGCAAAAGAAAACGCCGCAAACGAAAATTATTATCAAGCTCCGACTCAATTTCTATCAACTCGCAACCGATATTTTCATCATCACTTTGCAAATAATTCTCCTGCCAATCGCTAATTCTACACAGACTCTTGCCATTACGCCTGATCGAACATTGCCACCCGCCCGATATTATCGGTATATCGTTCTCTAACAAATCAACTTGCACATCCGCCGTAATGTCCGACGAAATATTCGCGTCAGACCGATTATAATTTAATGAAACAGAAATCATTATTTAATTTTTAATAATTATTGGAAAAATTTTGACAATACCACAACAAGGAAATTTTGAATTGCTCGCGCTTTAATTTTCGACTAACATCACCGCAACTCATCATACGAAATCTTATCATGCAGCCAGCTATTATAAATTATTTTCGTCAAATGAATCTAGGTATTCGCTGAACCAGAGCGCGCCTAACGGCATTCCTTCAGCTACCATATTTCTAACTATTGTATCCTCGCTTGCTCTTCTCACCGACGCGAATCCGTCTTTGCCTTTTTCTAAAATCCAAACTTCTTCCGGCTTGAGCGCGTCAACTAAATACGGTTGATGAGTCGTAATAAAAAATTGCGAACCTCCGTTTTGATCGCAATGTTTTCTGATTTCATCAATGAATTTTCCGAGCAATTTATGATACAATCCGTTCTCCGGTTCTTCAAAACAGATAAACGGCGGCGGATTAGGATCGCCTAAAAGAAGCATGTAAGCCGCTAATTTTAACGTGCCATCCGACATCTGCGGAGCATAAAACGGACGATTATTATCCATTTCAAAAAATCGCAACAATAATCGACCGTCTTCCGTTGTTTTTGTTTCTATCCGCGTAATACCAAGAATCGGTTTGAGTATATTATTGAGCAAAGCGTCTAATCGTTCCTTGTGTTCGTTTTCCCAATATTGAACGACATTAGCAAGGTTATTTCCATTAGACGTAAGATGTCTTTGCGATCCGGGCATCGGCGTTGATCTTGCGGCGTCGGGTTTGAAATAACACAAATACCAGTTGTCAAGAAATTGACGAAACCTTACGATGTCAGGAAATTGATTAAGATTGCCAAGCGTAGAAAGAACAAGTCGTCGCGGGTCGGCTAATTTAATATCGCTGACCGATTCGGAATCCGGACGAACTACTTTACCTTCCCCGTTACTCGCGAAAAAATTCATCGACGTAGATGTATTAAACGCCGGATTGATATGAGACAACGTTTCTGCATAAACGTATGGAATATTATATTTGTCCGACGCAATACAAAGCGTGTAAAGAATATTATCGTATAAAATTTGAAATTCTAATTTGCGGTCGTCTTGTTTATTTTGTCCGGCGGAAACGATGTCGTTGAAACATCCGCGTAGAGTGCAAGCGTGTTCGGCGTTGCTGCGAAGACAATCGCCAATAAACCCGAATGCATCGCAAAGCGTACTTTTGCCGTAACCGTTTCGACCAATCACAACCGTCAAAGGCGTAAGCGGATCGCCCGTGCGAAATGGAAGTTGCGAATCGTCGTTTTGATCAGACGAAGGCGTTACCGTTCCTATTGAAATGTCGCGCAATACGCGATAATTCTTGATACTAATTCCACGAATATATTTCATATCGACAATTGATTTGACTTATGAGAATCTCTAAAAATTAATTTTAAACCACAGAGGACACAGAGAACACAGAGAAAATTTTAATTTGACTCAAAACATCATTTAAATTTATTAAAGTAAAAATTATGGATTTAAATCAACAAAATTTAATGTTTTAAAAATATTCTCTCTGTGAACTCTGTGTTCTCTGTGGTTAATAAAAAAACGAGTTTTTAGAAATTCCCTTATTATTACGACGTTGACTGTTGTTATTGTACGATTAGTTTAAATTTTGAATAGACAATTATGGTAATTATTCAGTTGCATATTTGTTATATTTTTTGAATCTTTAATCCTAGATTTTAAGTTAGCGCGTTCCTTTTGTCCCATAAGTCCCTTTAAAAAAGCGTAACAATTTAGTCGATAGCAACCGCCAATCAATGATTGCCTACTGAATGTTGCCAATTATGAATTGAATTATTACGAATATTTAACGACGACATTTGACGCGATATATTTTGCTAAAATATCTGAAGCTTTCAAGGCGCGTTCTTTGAGCGAGTATAGATCAAAAACGACGGATGGTCTTTTGAAAATTGATCCAATAGTAGTGCCGATCATTCTTGCAGAGCCGTGATTGGATGATTGAATTATTCGTTTTATTTCTTTTGGCAATTCGTCGTTGACCGCGTCTAATACGATACGTACTGCGCTGAAACGTATAATCTCATTTTGATTATTTTTTATGTTTTGTCGATTGACGCAAACTTCTGCTACGGCGAAAGTTTCCATATCGACGAGTCCGGCGTCGTATTCTTTGCCTAACAGGAATTTTTGTTCCGGCGTTTCTACGGGATGATCTACAGTAACGAGTATGTTTCTATTTTTCGTTACGATATTACAGTTGTTATCAATTTTCTGATTTGTTTGGAATTGATTATTCGTGTCGTTGGCGTTTGAATTAAAATTTGAGTTGTAATTTGGATTTGGATTTGAATTATTATTGTAAGTAATTTTTTGTATGACTTGCGGCGAGTTATTGGCGATATCAATTATCATTCCGTCGGATTTTCGTAACAATAAATCCGGCTGATGAACGCTGAATTTTTTCAGTTCCGGCGAAAGACCTCCAGCGTAACCGGCGGAGACTATAAAGGTCGGGCAAAAAATATCCAGCAACGCGATTGCGGCAGAAGACGCTTTTTCTTGACCGATACCGGATTCAACGATAGCAATTTGTAATTTAGAATTGTCGTTTTGACGGCGTTGCGTTTTAGTGTTGAGAATATTTAAGCTGCCTCTATGAAACACGCGACCGTTTCCTTTTGTTGTTATGCGATTTTCTAATAGGTCAACGAGTCCAGCCGCTTCCATTGGCATCGCGAATACAAAACCGAAATCAACCTTATCGTTATCTAACATCTTACTATAAAAAATTATAACCTTTCATGGGTTTTTAAATTCGGCTTTGAATTGCTAAACCCAATGTAGAGACGCAATGCCTTGCGTCTCTATTGTTGGTTTAATCTACATTCGATCAAGAGATCGCTGATAGAGACGCAAAGCCTTGTGTCTCTACTGTTGGTTTAGTCATTTAAAATGTTAATTGTTACAGCACAAAATCAAAAACAAATTTCCGTTCAATATTACATAATTCCGAATTTTTCAAAACTGTGAACGGTTACAAATTTTCAGCTGAACAATTACAAAAATCTACTATAATTAATACAACTACTACAACTACTACAACCAAATACTGGTTGTACAAAGTGAATAATCTGTCTGTTTGTAGAATGATTTGTTTTATGGTGATTATTTTTCCGATCAACGCATTAACCTGTGTGTTGCAGGCTTGCCGTTAGCATGGATGAACTTGATAAGAAACGGATTGTCCACCCTCAAATTGGGTGTAGTTGATACGGTTTATAGATAAGAAAACCGCTTACCCATAATAACGCATATCATCCATGAACAATACAGAGTTCTACGAAAAACATTTACGCGCGTTCCCTGAAAGTAACGTATTGCTTGATCACGAAGACGTTCCATTTTTTGGCAGTTTACCGGAGTTGTTGCGGTCGGTTAGAAATTCGTTTGGGTTGGACATAGTTTTTGTTCGAGCCGGCGCGAGATTACCAGACGTGATGGCACGATGTTTTACTGTCAAGGTTGATGGCGGCAAATCTCCGGGCAATTTAGTGTTGTTGCCAGACAAAGTTTCGTCTGGCGGAAATGTCAGCGACTGCGGAGATAACGGAGACAATATTGACAATATCGGCAATAGCAAGATCAAAGTCAATGTTGGCAAGGTCAATATTGGCGGCGGGGTTGGGATGTCGAGCGAGCAGAAGGAGGAGTTTGTAAATTCGTTAGCGTTATTGCTTGGCGATGCTTACAGATGGCAGCAGATGGTTCGCAAGTATGAGGAAGAGCTTGCGTCGATAGTTCCGATTTCGCGGGTCAGGCAGGATGAGGTGAAGTTTTCGGAGTCGTTATTTAATATATTGAAGTCTGGGTCGAAGTTATTGAGTTGTCAAGCGTCGTCGTTTTATGTATTTAATGCGGATGATAAAACGTTAAAGTTGCGTTCTTGTTGGGGGTTGCCGGAGGAGCGATTGCTTGATGCACCGCGTTTATTGCATGAATCACTTGCGGATTTGGAGGCGATGCTTGGTCAAGCGGTGATATTAAACGAGGACTATCTTTTTGAGACGTGGCAATGTCCCGAATCATTTCCGGCGGCGATATGTGTACCGGTTATGTCTCCGGTAACGATAATAGGCACGTTATGGTTTTTCTCAGACTTAAAACGAAATTTCATCGACCGAGACAGATATTTAATAGAAATAATAGCCGGCAGAATTTCATCCGAATTAGAACGCGCCGCATTAGAACGAGAACTAACAAGAAAAAACGCCGGATAAAATTTGAT
>JAITAZ010000002.1 GCA_031283825.1 Planctomycetaceae bacterium
CATCAATCCGCAGCCGTATAGAAGTTTTGACAACGGTTCGGCGATGCGAATTAGCGCGGTCGGTTGGAAATTTGATTCGCTGAAAACAACGCTTGATCAGGCTGTGCTTGCTACCGATATTACGCATGATCACCCAGAAGGAATCAAAGGCGCTAAAGCGGTTGCCGCCGCAATTTATATGGCTCGAAACAGACAATCGCAATCGAAACAAGATGATTTGTTAAAGTATCGCGATAAATCTACAAACGTAATTTCAAAAGACGCTATAAAGCAATTTATTGAAAGCTCATTTGGTTACGATCTCAGCCGAACATCAGATGAAATTCGACCCGATTACGAATATGACTTTAGTTGTCAAGGTTCGGTGCCGGAGGCGATTATTGCGTTTCTGGAAAGTCGAGATTTTGTACATGCTATTCAACTTGCAATTTCTATAGGCGGCTATAGTGATACGATTGCATGTATTACCGGAAGTATTGCGGAAGCTTATTATCGTGAAATTCCGGCAGAGTTAATCAAATTCGCACATGAAAAAGTTACTGATGAAATGAGAAATTTACTTGATCAATTTTGTTATAAATTCTCTCAATCAGACAAAAATGCTTTTCCTGCTCATTATCAAGTTAAAAAAAAAAATCCTAAATCCCAAAGATGCAAAAAGTGCTATTCTGTAGCAGTATTTCATTAAATCCCAATACGGAAATTAGAGACTTCTTTATTTCGCTTGGAGATAAAAATTAAAAAAATATCATGTACGACAATAATTATAATTGTAGTTTTTCAATCGTTGATAATATTTCAGTGGAGTTTTTTAGAAAAGTATAAAATTTAACCAGAAGGAGTAAAATTATGTACGGAGCAATAATTGGAGATATTTGCGGTTCGATTTATGAATGGAATAATCGAAAGACAAATAAACCGGAAGAGATTGACCTTATCAATCCTGAATGTTTTTTTACAGACGATACAGTTCTGACTTGTGCGATTGCAGATGCGGTGTTATCGTTTGATGGAACTCGTAAAAGTTATAAAGACGCCATTTATGAATGGGCTAATAAATATTCGGATGATAAGTATCCCAAAGTAGGATATGGCGGGCATTTTAGATATTGGTATCGCAGCGCAAATCCGCAGCCGTATAAAAGTTGGGGCAATGGTTCGGCGATGCGAATTAGTGCGGTTGGTTGGAAATTTGATTCGTTGCAAACAACGCTTGATCAGGCTTTGCTTGCTACCGATTTTACGCACAATCACCCAGAAGGAATCAAAGGTGCTAAAGCGGTTGCCTCCGCGATTTATATGGCTCGAAACAGACAATTGCAGTCGCAACAAGATGATTTGTTACAGTATCGCGATAAATCTACAAATGTTATTTCAAAAGAAGCTATAAAGCAATTTATTGAAAGTTCATTTGGTTACGATCTCAACCGAACATCAGGTGAGATTCGATCTGATTACGAATTTGACGTTAGTTGTCAAGGTTCGGTTCCGGAGGCGATTATTGCGTTTCTGGAAAGTCGAGATTTTGTACATGCTATTCAACTTGCAATTTCAATCGGCGGCGATACTGATACGATTGCATGTATTACCGGAAGTATTGCGGAAGCTTATTACCGTGAAATTCCAACGAAGTTAATCAAATTCGCACATGAAAAAGTTACAGATGAAATGCGAAATTTACTTGATCAATTTTGTTATAAATTTTCTCAATCAGACAAAAATGCTTTTCCCGCTCATTATCAAGTTGAAAAATAAAAATCCTAAATTTCAAATATACAAAAAGCGCTATTCTGTAGCAGTATTTTTTAAGGGACAAAAGGAACGCTAAGAACATTAAGAACGAAAGGGACATGTTGGTTTAAATCTGCTTGAAAAGACTCAAGAGCGACGTTTTTTGAGTCTTTAATTTCCGATTTCAAACGGCGACATCTCTTCTAATGTCATTTAAAAACTACGACGGAATAGTTATACCTATTAAAAATATCATGACTTTAACTCAACAAACAATTGTCAATAATATAGACAAAGATGAAATGGAATTGTACAAACAAGAACCGGCGTTGGAATCTCTTTTTAGAGCGGTAGAAAAAGGCGATCTTCAAAAAGTAAAGTCGTTATTAAATGCTGGAGTTAAGATCAATACAGAATATGACTATGGAATGATGCTAATACATGTTGCCGCCGAGAATAACGCAACTATCGATATCTTAAAGTATCTGGTATCACAAGGCGCAGATATAAACGCAAAAAGCGACGGCGGTAAGACTCCGTTACATTATGCCGCTAGGTTTAACGCTAATGTTGATATTTTGAAGTATCTGATATCGCAGGGCGCAGATATAAACGCAAAAATCGATTACGGCGAAACGCCGTTGCATTCTGCCGCGTTTAATAACGTTAATGTCGATATTGTGAAGTATCTGGTTTCGCAAGGCGCCGATGTAAACGCAAAAGATATTTACGGCGCTACGACGTTTCATTATGCTGCGTGGAATAATGCTAATGTTGATATTTTGAAATATCTGGTTTCGCAAGGTGCTGATGTAAACGCAAAAGATATTTACGGCGCTACGCCGTTACTTTTTGCTACGAGTAATAACACTACTGTTGATATTGTAAAATACTTGGTTTCGCAAGGCGTTGATATAAACGTAAAATTCAATAAAGGCGAGACGCCGTTACATGATGCTGCAAAGAATAATGCTAATGTTGATATTGTGAAGTATCTGGTATCACAAGGTGCTGACGTAAACGCAAAAACCAAAGACGGCGGTACGCTGTTACATTCTGCCGTGAAGAATAACGTAACTACGGATATTGTGGAGTATCTGGTATCACAAGCGGCGAATGTAAACGCAAAAACTGATTTCGGTAAGACGCCGTTACATCATGCCGCAAGGTATAACGTTAATGTTGATGTTTTAAAGTATCTGATATCACAAGGCGCCGACGTAAACGCAAAAACTGATTATGATAAAACGCCGTTACATCATGCCGCGAGATATAACGTTAATGTTGATATTGTAAAGTATCTGGTATCGCAAGGCGCCGATGTAAACGCAAAAGATATTTACAACGCCGTGCCGTTACATGATGCTGCGGGTTATAACGTTAATGTTGATATCGTGAAGTATCTGGTATCGCAAGGCGCTGATGTAAACGCAAAAGATAAGAATGGCGGTACGCCTCTCACTTACGGGACATTAAATCCAAATACGGAAATTAGAGACTTCTTCATTTCGCTTGGAGATAAAAATTAAAAAATATCATGCACGACAATAATTATAATTGTAGTCCTTCAATCGTTGATAATATTTAAGTGGATTTTTTTAGAAAAGTATAAAATTGAACAAAAAAAGGTCGAATTATGTACGGAGCAATAATTGGAGATATTTGTGGTTCGATTTATGAATGGAATAATCGAAAGACAAATAAACCGGAAGAGATTGAACTTATCAATCCTGAATGTTTTTTTACAGACGATACAGTTCTAACTTGTGCGATTGCAGAGGCGGTGTTATCGTTTGATGAAACTCGTAAAAGTTATAAAGACGCCGTTTATGAATGGGCTAATAAATATTCGGATGATAAATATCCCAAAGTCGGATATGGCGAGCATTTTAGATGTTGGTATATCAGCGCCAATCCGCAACCGTATAAAAGTTGGGGCAACGGTTCGGCGATGCGAATTAGCGCGGTCGGTTGGAAATTTGATTCGCTGCAAACAACGCTTGATCAGGCTGTGCTTGCTACCAATTTTACGCACAATCACCCTGAAGGAATCAAAGGCGCTCAAGCGGTTGCCGCCGCAATTTATATGGCTCGAAACAGACAAATGTCGTATGGGTATAATTCACATTGGTCCGGCGATAAATCTTATTCGAAAGAAGACATAAAACATTTTATTGAAAAATCATTTGGTTATAATCTCAGCCGAACTTTAGATGAAATACGGTCTGATTACGAATTTGACGTTAGTTGTCAAGGTTCGGTTCCGGAGGCGATTATTGCGTTTTTGGAAAGTCAAGATTTTGTACATGCTATTCAACTTGCAATTTCAATCGGCGGCGATACCGATACGATTGCATGTATTACCGGAAGTATTGCAGAAGCTTATTACCGTGAAATTCCGACAAAGTTAATCAAATTCGTACATGAAAAAGTTACAGATGAAATGAGCAATTTACTCAAAAAATTTGGTTATAATCTTTCGCGAACCGACCAACTAGTTTTTCCCGATTATTACATGCAAGCTGATAAAGAAAAAAGAATTCAACTGAAAATAAGAGAACAAGAATATCAACAATGGAGAAAAGAAGAAAAGGAACGAAAAGAACGAGAATATCAACAATGGAGAAAAGAAGAAAAGGAACGAAAAGAACAAGAATATCAAAAACAATTTCAACTTAGAGATGTCGTTTATGCGTCTGTTCTTTTTTTAGATGTGCCGGAATATGTATTTTGTCGGATCAATCCGCTTGCTGGAATATATGTTGCGGGCATGTATGATGATTTTCCAGACAAACATGCTATCGTTTGGGATGATCATTATTCAGACCAAAGTCGTATGCAATATCTTTATCTTGTTCATCGTTCCAAAGGCGAACTTTATTTTTCGCTTATTGTATCCTGTTTCAACGATATAGATAATGGGGATCATCGCGACCTTAATAGAATCAGATTTGTAGAATATTTCAAAGATTTCAGAAACTGGACAAATTTACAAGCCGGATTTGTTAAAATTAATTTTACAACTAAACCCGAACATATTTCGCCGCAGGAACTCCCGCAAGACGAAGGAGCTATTGCTCATATTACGCATCATGTTTATGGCGACAATATTGACGAATTGGTTTAATTTATGCGTTAGGAATCTCTAATCTTTCAATCTTTTATTAACGTCCGGCTTATTAGTTTTCATTTATTAGTTGGTATTTTTTAGACTGTTTGCACTTGAATTTTCGATAACCGTTCACTGAATTTGGTAATATTTCAGTG
>JAITAZ010000040.1 GCA_031283825.1 Planctomycetaceae bacterium
ACGATAAAAAGGATTCGACAATAATTAAAATCATTTCAGATTTACCGTCGGCTAACGCCGACGCGACCTTTCGGCGAAAGGTCGCCTACCTGATCTGGGGTAGCAAGTGCGTAACATGAGTTACAACTAAACAATTACCATTTTGCGTTTAATAATTGTAGAGCGTTGTGTAAACGTTGTAGGTATGAATCGCGTTGTATTTCGATTGCGCCGAAGCGTTGGGTGTTGGGAGTGATTTCTTGAATATCAATCAATGTAAATCCTGTTTCTTTTAGATGACGTATCAACGCAACGAGAGCAACTTTTGACGCATTCGGTTCAACGTAAAACATTGACTCTGCTGCGAAAAATCCGCCTAATGCTATGCCGTAAACTCCGCCTGCTAGTCGTCCTTCAAACCATGCCTCGACGCTATGAGCAAAACCTGAATTGTGTAAATTGATGTAAGCGTTAATCATTTGCGGCGTAATCCAGGTTGCGTTTTTGCGGTCTTGAGAGGAACTGCAACCTCGTATTACTCCTTCGAAATCTGTGTCATAGCGAATTTGAAATCTATCTGAACGACACAATTGCTCAAGACGACTCGGAACATGAAATCGTTCATATTCAAATATTGCTCGCGGATTCGGCGAAAACCACGCAAGAATCATTCTATCGCTATTAGGATCGTTTACGGGCCAAGGAAAAATTCCATGCGAATAAGCGTCGATAAGCCAGTCAATCGACAATATGCCGCCGATACATACTAATCCTGTTTCCTCGTCCGGTTCATAATCAGAAAAATAACGCGACGGAAAATAAGGCGAAAGAACATTAAACAACATAAAAATACATCGTAATATTTTTTGTTACAAAAAATAAATATAACCCGATTGCTCAAAATTCTATCAGATTAAATTTAATCTTTCAACTACGATTCATATAAAAGACGGCAAAAAATATTGTTCAATTTGGTTGGGGTTGACGATAGATTTATGTTAGATATAATTTGCAACTCATTTTTTATGGTGGCTGTAGCTCAATTGGTAGAGTACAGGATTGTGGTTCCTGGTGTTGTGGGTTCGAGTCCCATCAGCCACCCTTTCAAATTTGCTCTAGTGGGAATCTCGAATAATTCAAATTTTATTAAATTCGCGCCCGGTAGGAACGCAATGTCGCAAATTTATTGAGTCAAATTTTATCTTGGTTTTTTTGATTAAATATAAATATTTAATTTGTAATTATTCATTTGTTTTTCCTTATATTCTGCGTTTAAATTCTTTATTAACTCATGTTACGCAGTAGTTATCCGTCAGTAGGCGTTTATTTATCAGATAGGCGGTAATAGATCAGGTCGGCGTTAATAGATCAGGTAGGCGACCTTTCGCCGAAAGGTCGCGTTGCCGAAGGCAACGATAAAATGGATTCGACAATAATTAAAATCAATTCAGATTTACCGTCGGCTAATGCCGACGCGATCTGGGGCAACAAGTGCGTAACATGAGTTAATAATTATGACAAAACAAATTGTCCCTGATATATTGCCAAAATTTATTCAAAGGAGGTAATAACGATGCAATTTCGTAATGTTGGAAATGGTTGGATTTTGCTTGTTTTATTTTTGCAGTTTGTTTTTTTGTTATTGAATTTTTTCTGTTCGGGGTATGTTTACGCGGATCGATTTCTGACGAAGTATGGCGGGATTATAGAAGGCGAGCAATTTAATATTAACAACGTCCCGAATAAAACTCATCTAATTAAAAGTTCAGACGGCGTAGAGGTTGAAATTGATTCGAATTATATTTTGCGTAAGATACCGGACAATCCGGTTAGTTCTTTATCGGAGTATAATTCGACTGTTCCGTTTATGGAGGATAATATTGAGAATCATTTGAAAATGGCGGAATGGTGTAGGCGGAATAATTTACCTGAATTGAATAAGCTGCATTTGAATTTGGTTCTTGAAAAAGACTCTGACAATGAGACGGCGCGTCGGCAGCTTGGATATTTTAAAGACGCAAGCGGAACTTGGATAACGCAAGAACAACGGTTAATCGACGCTGGATTTATTTTGACTCCAAAAGGTTGGCGGACGCAACAACAAATCGAGGTTGATAAGATTCTTGATAGTCGTCGTTTATCTTCTAATCGTTGGCAGAAGGAGTTCAAGTCGATATTGAGAGGATTACCCGGCGATCCTCAATCGCGGCGAGCTCTTTTGTCTATTACGGATCCGGGTGCCGGTGCTGCGATTGCCGGTGCTCTTGCTGTCGAGAGAGATCCGGATACGCGAATTTTGCTAATCAGAGCGTTATCGAATATTGGCACTTCGGCAACGATACAGGAGATTGCAAGATGGTCGATAAATCAGACGGAAACGGTTTCTTCGGTCAAACGTACTTGTTTTGACGAATTGCAAAAGCATAAAGAGGATCAACTGATACTTGTTGGTTTGTATGCTTCTCAATTGAATCCGCAGAATGGTGTTTATGCTATAAATGCGGCTGCTCTTGCGATTGCGGAACTAGGCGGAAAAAGCGCTATACCTCAATTGATTGACATGTTAGTAACAACGCAAGTAGAGACGCAAATCGTAAAACCCGCCGGAGGTTTCATGGACAATAACACAACAGGGCTTCAATGGGGACAACCAAGAGAAATTAAAATTACAAGAGAAATAAGAAACGACGGCGTACTAAAAGCGCTATGCATCTTAACCGGAATGAATTTCCAATTCGACAAAAACGCATGGAAAAGATGGCTAATACAATCGCGCAAATCTCAATACTTCGACGCAAGAAGAGGCGAATATTAAAAAAACACTCTACGAAAAAAATAGTAACTATTCACGGTTTTTAAAGCTGAAGATAATTTTAGGGGACAGTGGGGACAAAGGGGACGTTTGGGTTTAAAATCTGTTTGAAACGACTCAAAAGCGATTTCTTTTGAGTCGTTAATCTACCACGATTTCAAACAACGACGTCCTTTCTGTCCCTCAAGTCTCTAATGTCTCTTGAAAATTATGACAGAGCAGTTGCCAAATTTCTTTCGACAATCTGACTAATTCAACCAAGCGAATAATCAACTTAAATTCCGTAAATTAACAGCGCATTGACGAACTCATAACTTACAGATTGCGTACAATCTGCGCGATACAAATTCATGCGAGTTATTTGAACGAAGGAATTTATTCTTCCTCTTCGTCTTCGTCGTCCCAATCTTCATCGTCTTCTTCGTCGTAATCGACTTCTTCCCAGTCTTCTTCGTCTTCGTCTTCCCAGTCTTCATCTTCTTCGTCATCGTCATCTTCGTCATCTTCATCTTCTTCGTCCCAGTCGTCATCGTCATCATCTTCTTCGTCTTCTTCCTCGTCTTCGTCTTCGTCATCTTCGTCTTCCCAGTCTTCATCTTCTTCGTCATCGTCATCCCAGTCATCTTCGTCATCATCTTCGTCCCAATCTTCGTCATCTTCATCTTCGTCATCCCAATCTTCATCTTCTTCGTCGTCTTCGTCGAACACGTCGTCGATTTCTTCGTCATCTTCTTCGATGTCATCTTCTTCGTCGTCGGGTTCGTCTTTGGCGGCGGTGAGCCATGTTGATTTGCGAGTTAGCCAACCTAGTGGCATAACGCGGGATAAATTATTCGTTACAACGAAATTCGGTGAAAATTCAAAAACAGTTTTCACGGCAACCTCTCCTCATTTTTTAAGTCGGTCTTTTTTATATCGCTTCGAACCACTCGAAACGAAACAGCGGGATATTATCTCAAAATTTTTTTGAAAAAAAAGATACTCCCTACCGGTTTTCCATTTTTCGTCAGAAAATTTTCTTGTCTTAACATTCAAAATGAAAAAAACCGAAAATTTTTATAATTTGCCAATTTATCGCCTAATTTTATTTCCGAATCGTGAAATTATTACGCAAAAGGCAATTTGTACGACGCGTCTTTTGAGCCGCATATAATTTCGATTTCAAACGGCGACGTCATTTTTATCTATTTATTCTCTTTGTTTTTTATTTGGGTCGTGCTATAAATTTCTGCGTCTTGAGTCTGAATATTACATTTTTTTATCAAAAGAGACGATAGAAACTTTTAACAATATTCCGCGAAATATTCTTATTGTCAAGTCAATGCCTGAAAATTCCGCAGAATCGTTATAAACATTAAAATTATCCTAATCGGGCTAATTTCAACTTTAATATTTTTATCTTTAAAAAAATGTGCGGAATTTGCGGTGCTGTTTGGTCTGAATTTGGCAAGCCGATTGAATTGTCGTCTCTTGACGCGATGACGGATATTCTTACTCATCGTGGTCCGAATGATCGCGGTACTTATCTTAGTTGCGGAGTAGCGTTGGGACATCGGCGGCTTTCGATTCTTGACTTAACTCAATCTGGACATCAACCGATGCACAACGGAAGCGAGACTATATATATTGTTTTCAACGGCGAAATCTACAACTTTGAATCGTTACGGCGCGATCTTATTTTAAGCGGTTATAAATTTAAAAGCGAAACGGACACGGAGGTTATCATTTATCTTTACGAGCGGTACGGCGAAAATTTCTTGACTTATCTCAATGGTATGTTTGCTATTGCGATTTGGGATATTCCGAAGCGTCGTCTTATTCTTGCGCGAGACCGGTTGGGCAAAAAGCCGTTATTCTATGCAAGCGAGCCTAATTCTGATTCGGTATTTGATTCAGATTTGTCGAGTGAATCGAAGTTAGGTTTTGGTAGATATGGTTCAAAATATGAAAAGAGTTTACGCGGTATTCGCAGACTAATTTTTGCCAGCGAGTTAAAAAGTATTTTAACCAATCCCGACGTTTCGCGGGAGATTGATCCGTATTCGCTTGACGATTATTTAACTTATCAATATGTTCCGCATCCGTACACGATATTTCGCGGCGTGTTTAAGTTGCCTCCGGCGCATTATGCGGTTTGGCAGGACGGTGATTTTTGTGTCAAGCGTTATTGGCAACCGGATTGGAATTATGAAGATAAAAATTATTCGTTTGAAGAGTGGAAGGAACAATTGCGGGAGCTTGTTATTGATGCGGTTCGGATTCGTATGAGGAGTGATGTTCCGATTGGCGCGTTTTTATCCGGCGGGATTGATTCATCGATTACGGCGGGAGTTATGCAGAATATAAGTTCGCAACCGATTCATACGTTTAATATTGGGTTTGAGCAGAAGGAGTATGACGAATCTCCGTTTGCGAGTCAGCTTGCGGCGAAGTTTGGGACGGTTCATCATCAATTTAGGGTTACGCCGGACATTGACGATTTGTTGCCGAGATTGATTTGGCATTATGACGAGCCGTTTGCGGATTCAAGCGCGATTCCGACGATGTTACTTTGCGAGATGACAAAAAAAAACGTAACGGTTGCGCTTTCAGGCGATGGGGGCGATGAGATGTTTGCGGGATATGATCGTTATCGTGCGGTTAGGTATGGTAATATTTGCGGGGTGTTACCGTTATTTTTTCGTCGTTTTTTGGCGGAAGTGATTCAGCCGTTGATTCCGAATTCGACTCGTCAGCGTTCGATATTTCGTCGGAGTAAGAGATTTTTGGAGACTTTAGCGATGACTTCGCTTGAGCGGTATTTGCAGTGGATAGCGATATTTAATCGTAGCCGTCGAGAACGGTTGTATTCGCGTGAATTTTCCGAGAGAATTTTGGGATATAATTCGTTGGAGTTTTTGCGTTGTGCGGAGTTGAATTGTATGGAGCGGGATTATTGTAGTAGGATAAGTTTTGTTGACATGCAAACTTATTTGCCGTGTGATATTTTGACGAAGGTGGATATTGCGTCGATGTCGAGTAGTCTTGAGTGTAGGTCTCCGTTGTTGGATTATAGGGTTGCGGAGTTAGCGGTTCGGATACCGTTGAAGTATAAGATTGTTGGAGGTTATGGCAAGTATATTTTGCGAAATGTTTTTAGTGATTTATTGCCGACCAACATAGAGCGCCGAAGAAAAATGGGCTTTGGCGTTCCGATAGATCATTGGTTTCGCAACGAGTTAAAGTCGAGGGTTCGTGATGTTTTATTGGATCAAAAAACTATTGAGCGAGGTTTTTTCAAAAAGGAATACATTCAGCAAATTTTAAACGAACATTTTAGCAATCAATTTGATCATGCGTATAGAATTTGGAGTTTATTCGTATTAGAACTCTGGATGAGAAACATACAAATCTCAAGTTAGCGTTTGACAATAAAATCGGATTGTCTTACTCTAAACGGGCAATCAGCAATAGCGTAAGACAACGCCCGACGTAAAAATTGTCTAGAAAAATCAAGCCCTGAAATGACACAAGACGTTTTGTGAAAATTGCTGTTGTCCTTACTGGGCTTAGGAAATTTTTATCGGGGGGGATTGATGTAAGGAATTGAAATGATAGAATGTCTCGCTCTTGTTTTTTAAGCGGGCAAAATCTTGTATCGTTTTTCTTTCAACCGAGTTTGTTTTACGTTTAATGGTCAAAAT
>JAITAZ010000045.1 GCA_031283825.1 Planctomycetaceae bacterium
AGTATGTTTTTCTGGAATCGTGAGCAATCCGACTTTTGCTAATTTTTGTCGGATTTTGGGCGGGGTTATTTTTTTTGCCTCTTGTTGCGGGCGGGTTATTTTCGGCAGTTGGTTGTGCAACGGCGAGTAGTATTACGTGTCTTTTTTTATGGTACGTCAAGGAATATTTCCGATGGAATATGTTGAATAAGCAAGAAATTATTTTGCGAGACGGGGTCAAAATCCAATGGACAACAAGCCAGAGTAACGGAGGATTATTCGTTGATTAACGGATGTAGTTCGTTGGTTATGTCTTGTCTTGTTTTTTCACTGACACATAATTTGCACGATACAGAAAAACCTGCTTGTTCCAGAGCAGATATAAGTGTTTTTAACCTTTTGATTTTGGTCTTTGTATCAGATGTTGTTGCTACAAATCCGTTATTATTCAATTTTTGATAGTTGCAATTATCGGGGGCTTGATCTGTGATCTTTAATCTTTTTTTCAAGTCAGATGTAAAGACGTTTGGGTGATCAGTTATTGCCTTTTGTATGATATTAACATATAATTCGGAAAAGTAGTTACCTGATATTGGTTGTCCTTGCCATTCGGCTTGTTTCGTGTTTATTTTGTAAACATGTGTGTCGATAGATTTGACATTGATTGTATTGTAATGCTCTGTTAAAGATGTTGAATTGTTTTGCTCTGCTATATCTGTTAGAGTTAAGGTAGGACGTTTCCAGACGTTTATAAACACATCTGTTAAGGCGGCAGTGCGTTTTTCGATGGCATCTTTATCCCATTTTGGGATGTTGCCTAATTGGTTTGTCAATGGGATGCTAGTTTTGTAGCATTTCTGTTTGTCATGAAACGAATTGTTACTTAATGATATATTTTTCTCACTTGCCAAAGGCGTTAAATTACCAAGTGTATTTTTTAATTTATTCATCTCTTCTAGTTCTTTAGCAGTGATTTCGTTTTGTCCGTTATGCCAATCTGGTTTTGGCGTTTTAGGGAATATATGTTCCGTTGTCAGCTTGTCGTAATTGACGTTCCCTTCGTTATCTATTTTTCTGCCTAATCGTTCAAAAAGATAATGACGTAGTTCGTCTCGAATCGCGTATATGTTTTTATCAGTGAGTACGTCTCTGATTTGTTCATCAGTAGGAAACGCATTTACGCCTCTTTTATCCGTGTGGTTAAGTAATACTTTAGCTATATTGGAGACGTATTCTGATTTATCAATATTTGTGTCAAGTTTTGCGTCTGTGTATAATTTTATCATTATGTCTAGTTGTTGGCTTGATGGAAAAGCCCCTACTCGGCTACCGGTAGCAATGAATCGCCGCCATCGATACGATTGCAATAATTCTAAAACTTCGACAAAAATATTTTCATCAATTCTGTCTTTTCGATAATCTACATAAACGGGCATCAAAAAAATATAAGATACAGTAAATTGTAATTTTTTTATATACCCTAAATGTTTACTAATGTTTTTGGGTACATTGTCCTTATATGGGTTGATAAAATAATTAAAACCGTCGGAGTACAGTGTTATCTCTTTGAATAATTTCGTTACTTTATCTTTACCTTTAATGTCGTTGGCTTCAAGATATTCCTTAAATTTGTTGAATACGTCGTTTTCTTTAATGTCTTTTGTACGGTTTATGTATTGTAGATAGCGGAGGAAAAATTCTGAAATTCTATTTTTCTTTTCTTTGTTCATTTCTCTTTCATCACACGTATTTGTTTGGATTTTTTGCCAGTAAAGTTCGTATATATCTTTTTGGGTATCACAATCTAGCCCCAGCAAGATGTAATTCCTGATCAAATCGCCTTGAGATAAATCTACGCCGGTTGCGTTCAAACTTTCAAAAATGCGTTGATCGTTATCTCCCTTTTCAAGTTTCATTTGTGCAATTTCAAGCCGACCAATACCGACATCAATCGTTTTCCAGATATTTTCATCTTTTATTTTGTCAAGAAAAATTTTGAAATTTGAATATATTTGAGTTTGAGCTATATCATTTTGTGGTTCGTCCATATATTTTTTTAATACGTAATCGAGAGCTTCTTTGTTATTATCTGTTGGTTTTAATTTTCGTTTATAGTCGTTGGGGGCGTATTTGTTTTCTAAATACGTGTCAAAAATACGATCTGCGTTACTATTATCCCCTCTCTTTTTTGCTGCTGACCAGAGTGCAGCATAAAGTAATATTATAGTAGTGAGTCGTTGTTGTCCGTCGATAAGAGAATATTCGTGAAATTGATCTTTTTCATTGATTTCAGTGTAAACAACGCTACCAATGAAGTGCGTTACATCATTGTTGTTTGATTTTTTTCCTACCTCAATAATGTCATCCAAGAGTTTTTTACATTCTTTTTCTCCCCAGACGTATTCCCGCTGGTAAACAGGGATGGAAAAAGTTGATTGTCCACAAATAAACTTTATAAGTTTTACACAATCGCATTTCATAGTTTTACGTTTTCCTATAAAAAAAGTGTAATTAAATAAAAAGCAGAATCGCCAGATAGCTGTTGAACAACGATTCTGTAACCAATAATAAATTTATCGGTCAAATTGATTAAAAGAATCAAAAATTTCAAGAATTGTAAAAAACATACCACATCGTAAAATCATGTAGAACTTTACAACTTTATCGCTCTTTTTTTATGTATCTGTTGTCAGAATTTTCTTTTTTCCATTATTTAACGGATATTCCGTATATTTTGTGCGGGGATTTTTTTGTGTAATGTTTTTGGTTTTTTTACTTATGGCGATATTTTTTTATTTCTTTGCTGTCCACAGGTTTTTGAGCTTTTGCGATAGGATTGATTTCAACTGTTGTGATTTTATCGAGTTATATCGAATAATATCGAGAATGTCTAGTTTCTGCTTTCAACCGATATGTTAGGACGTCCACGTATATAGTTGTCGTCAAGGATGCGACGTTGGCGGATGTTTGTTGTTCAATTTAATTTTTTGCGAGTTTGGGGGATTGTTTTTTCTCTTGCCGGAAGAATCACGGGAAGAGGGATCGCGGATAACACAAAAAGTTGTTGAATATCCTCACGCGGATTAGGAACTTTTTGTATCGTCGCTGAATTACTCTCTTTGTCGCTAAATTGAATTTTAGTCGTACAGAGAGTCTCCAGTAGTTGTAATCCTTCTTCGACTGTCATGTCTAAGTTTTTACAACTGTCGCGTAATTTTTGTAACTGTCGTGTAATTTTTGTAACAATAAAATACGATAACATGACGACAAAAACATGTCCCCGTGTCCTGCTATCCTTGCGAACATAAATCGGTCGCATCTCTAATTGACCCGTCTTAAAAGTACGAAACGCATTCTCGACCATCGCCAAATCCTTGTAGCGCGAATGAACAAAATCTTTATCGTACTCGTCCGAACTCAAACTCGTCGTCAAACAATAACAACCATCAAGCCGACTCAACTCCTCCAACTTTGTCGAATCCTCCAACAACTCAATTGCCCGACCAGATTCCTGTAATCGTAAAGTTGTCCAGCTGTCAACTTTAAGCTTGCGTAATTTATTGTTACAATAATTCAACGCAATGTCGGATTTCGCTCGCGCATGTTTGTTCAAATAGTCATTACGATCAAAAATTATTTTACGTATCTGCGATAATTTCGACATGCGATTCTCTGAAATTTCTCTTGCTCGAATTGGATTACGTTTCAAAATATATCGCTTCTCATTTTCGAGAATAATCTCGCTGAGTTGTTCGTCGAATAGAGATAATTGAATAACATTTTGCTTGATCAATTTTTCTATTTGACATTTCGTTAATGCCGTGATGAAATCAAAATCGGCTTCGGAGAGTTCGTTCTGTTGAGCTTTTTTTATCATGCCGCGATCTCCAACAAACACAACTTTACGTGCATGAAAATTTTTAGATGCTTTCTTAATCTGACTATGTAACGTTTTGACGTCATTAGTGTTGCCCTCGAACACTTCCGTCGAGATAGGAACGCCGTCGCCGTCGCAAAGTAGTCCGACAACTATCTGCATCTT
>JAITAZ010000063.1 GCA_031283825.1 Planctomycetaceae bacterium
AGGCAACGATAAAAAGGATTCGACAATAATTAAAATCAATTCAGATCTACCGTCGGCTAACGCCGACGCGACCTTTCGGCGAAAGGTCGCCTACCTGGTCTGGGGCAGCAAGTGTGTAAAATGAGTTATTAAAGTAAAAAATTATGGATTTAAATCAAAATTTAATTTAATTTTTTAAAAATATTCTCTCTGTGAACTCTGTGTTCTCTGTGGTTAATAAAAAAACTAGTTTTTAGAAGTTCTCTATACTTTGAACGGTAACAAATGGTTCTTTTTTGGGGGGACTTAGGGGACGCTGGGGACAAAGGGGACGTTGGGGACGCACTAATTTAAAAACCATGATTAACAACTCAAAAGAAGACAACATCCTTTTTAAAAGAGAAATTTTTTTCAGTTTTATCTCTCGCCCCAGATTTTAAACAATAATGTCCCCAACGTCTCTAATGTTCCTTAAAAAATTATGACCTGTCTATGGTATAGTACAAAAATTCTATTCTAATATAATGTAACTATTCAGTAGGCGTTTATTGATCTGATAGGCGGTAATAGATCAGGTAGGCGACCTGATCTGAGGTAGCAAGTGCGTAACATGAGTTAGTTAATTAATTTCATTTTTTGTAACCGTTCACGGTTTTCAAATTCGGAATTGAAGTTTTTTGTAATTGTTTAAGTGAAAAAAGTATCTTCCTTCGCGTGAATGGTAACAAAATATTTCAGAATTTAAAAACCGTGAAGGGTAACAAAAAATTGGAGGGAAAATTATGAAACGTCGTGAATTTTTGGCTGCCGGACTTGGCGGAGTTGCATTGGCTTCGCTTGATAAAATTAGTTTGGCGCAGGAATCTGAAACTCGTCCGTCAATTAAGCAGAACTCTGACATTCGACCGTTAGGGAAAGCAAAATCTGTAATTCAAATTTGGATGTGGGGAGGTCCATCACATCTGGAAACATTCGATCCAAAACCCGACGCCGGTTACGACTATTGCGGTTCATGGAATAAACCAATTCAAACTAATGTTCCTAACATTGAAATTAGTCAATCGCTTCCTGAACTTGCCAAGTGCGCCGACTTGTATTCAATAATACGCGGCATGTCGCACAGTACGAATCATCATGAACAAGCGTCGTATATAATGCAAACCGGACGAATGCCCGGCGGCGGAATTGTGTATCCTTGTATCGGCGCCGTTATCGCGAAAGTTAAAGGTTACGACGCAGGTTATGATTCGCCAATTCCGCCTTATATTGTCTTGACAACTTCACAAGGTCGATTTTCCGAATGCGGATTTTTAGGACCGAAATACAAACCGTTTATCACCGGAGGCGATCCTAGTAAAACGCCTTTTCTAGTTTCAGGTTATGTTGTCGAAGGCATAACGGAAAAGCATCAGAGAGAACGTAAAGAGATTCTTGATAAACTCGATGTTTTCGGCGAAACGGCAGAAGCAGACCCGCTAGTTAGCGAGATTTCCGCCGCCCGCGAAAATGCGTACAATCTGATTTTTGGAGACGCCGTAAAAATATTTGATCTGTCAAAAGAAAAAGAAAAAACACGCGAAGAATACGGCATGAATTGGTTTGGACAAGCATGTTTGATGACACGACGACTAGTTCAAAATGGCGTTCCATACATAACAATAAACTATCGCGGATGGGATACGCATAAAAGACATTTTGAAACTTTAACAAGACGCCAAACCGAATGGGATCGCGGATTGTCTATGTTACTTCGCGAACTAGCAAACTTGGGACTTCTTGATTCAACAATAATTTGGTGGGGCGGAGAATTCGGACGAACTCCAAAAATCGATTGGGCGTCGCCTTGGTTCGGAGGACGAGGACACTTCGGAAAATGTTTTAACGTAATGGTTGCAGGAGGCGGATTCAAAGGCGGACATGTTATCGGAGAAACTGACAAAACAGGCGAAAATATCATCGCAAGACCAGTTTATCCGCAAGATTTACTAGGAAGCATTTATCAAATGATAGGCATAAAACCAGATGAAAAATTACCAAACGAAAAAGGATTTGATGTCCCAGCAATGCCGCCAGCGTCAAAATTAGGACGACTAAACGAAATCATGAGTTAAATTTTATAAACGCTCGGTAACAAATTTTGGTAACCTTTCACGTTCAAAAGAAAAAATCCTACGCCCTTTCAGAGCTTAGGATTTTTTCTCTTGCGCGTGAACAATTACCGTTTTTGAATGGCTAAACCAACAGTAGAGACGCAATGCTTTGCGTCTCATCGGTGATCTTTTGATCGAACAATGAGACGCAAGGCATTGCGTCTCTACATTTGTTAATTTGTAACTATTCACGTTTTAATTTTGCGATAACAAAATAAAAAATTCCGTGAACGGTTACAAAAAATTGCTACTTAAAATTTTCACAATTCTAAAATTTAGGTAGCTGCTTTTACATCGTCGAAGTCTCTTAAATGATACGCTATACCTGTGAAATCTAGCGTTTTGCACAAGGCTCTCAACGCGACACCCATTCCGTCTGGACCGCTGAAACCTCCGAATTGACCTCCGCCTTTTAAGTGTGGTTCTAAATCGACAAAAACTCCGGGCAGACCTCGACCTCGTAATTTTTCTTCGAGTGTTGGCAGAATTGTTGCAAGGTCGCGAAAGATTCTTTCGTGTCCGGTTTCGCCGCAATCAGCCGGACAGAAATTAGACATCTTATCTTCTTCGACATGAACATTTCGATTACCTTTATCAACAACTCGCGGATTCGCATAATCTTTGACATGCAACCAACCGAGTCCGGTTTTCATCGCTTCGTATTGTTCAAAAACTTCAAGCGTATTGTAACCTTGCATGACAATATTCGCGCCGTCGAAAATCAAAACCATTGCCGGATGATTCACTTTTCTATAAATATCGGCAAGAATTAAACCGTTTTGACCAACTAAGTTAGCCTCGACTTCTAGTCCGTAAGTCAGATCGCTGCGATGACAAATTTCGGCGATTTTTCCGAGTTGATCGACAGTTTTATTTAAGTAATTTTGCGGGTCTGTTCCCTTCGGATGATAAAATGAAAATCCGCGAATCAACTTTGTTTCGAGAGCGTGAGCCAAATCGCAAGCGAGTCGGACGTCGTCGAGATATTTATCGAATGGAATAAAAGCGTTAGACGTTCCATCATCGACGTCTTCGAGTTTTATTTTTCCGATTGGCGAGCCTAGCGACGAAACATTCAAACCGTATTCGTCTTGAAATTGACGAATTTTTTGAATATCCGCTCGTGTTAATTTCATCACGTTTTTGATGCCTTCGCCAAGATTGACAAATCGAATACTGTAATATTGCAAACCCAACGCGGCGTAAACTGCGAATTGCTCAACTACTGTCTTGTTAGACGTAGATTCATCGGCAAAGCCTGATAAAAAAACTCGTGGTCTTGTCATTTTATAATCTCCAAATTAGTTTAGGAAAATTGTTAATTTTTCGTCGAAAGGTCGCCTAGCCGATCAATGGTTGTCTATTGAATTGTTTTGCTGAATTGTTTTGCTTTTTATAATTAGGGACACGAAGTCTAATAATATAAATCCCGCATCCGATTTTTCAACTACCCAGATTTGAGGCAAGTTTGTAATTATTAGATCATGTTACGCAGTAGTTATCCGTCTGTAGGCGGTAATTGATCAGGTAGGCGACCTTTCGCCGAAAGGTCGCGTCGGCGTTAGCCGACGTTAAATCTGAATTGATTTTAATTAAAACCGCGTAGCGGTTTCCCAAAATAGCGATGGGTAAAAATTCGCTAGAATTTTCACCCATCGAAAAAAAAAATCGCGTTACGAATTTATTTTCGACGGGTGAAATCGCATTGCGATTTTACCCATCGCTATTTTGGAGTTGTCCCTACGGGACAAATTTGATGTTTTGATTCAAATTAAAATCTCATGTTACGCACTTGTTGCCCCAGATCAGGTAGGCGACCTTTCGCCGAAAGGTCGCGTCGGCATTAGCCGACGGTAAATCTGAAATGATTTTAATTATTGTCGAATCCTTTTTATCGTTGCCTTCGGCAACGCGACTGATCTATTACCGCCTACTGACAAACAAATACTACGTAACATGAGAATGTAATTCCGCATTCCGCATTCCGCATTCCGAATTTAAAAACCCCCCTTTTGAGAATATTCAAAGTAGTTATAATTTTGGTTTATAAATTGGGACTTTCTGCCGGAGTTATGGTGAATGATGGCGGGTAAAAAAACTTTCAGTC
>JAITAZ010000072.1 GCA_031283825.1 Planctomycetaceae bacterium
AAGTTACACGCTGATTATCGGGGAATTTCAATTTACGGTTTAGAAATTCTTGAAATTATTTTTCGTAAAAGATAAATAGGAATTTTTGCTTTATTTTTTTGATCGGTAACAAATGGTTGTTTTTTTGGGGGGACGTTGGGGACATTGGGGACGCTGGGGACACAGGGGACGTTCTGGTTTAAAATCTGGGATTAATGACTCGGGGGACAAAATTGAAAAAAAATCTTTCTTTTAAAAAGCTGTTGACTGTTGAGTCGTTAATCATGGTTTTTAAATTAGAGTGTCCCCTAAGTCCCCAACGTCCCCTTTGTCCCCAATGTCCCCCCAAAAAATAATATAGTTTTAAAAAATACCGTAACCATTCACCCACAAGAGAACGGTTAAAATAAATTTTGAATTTTTAGAGATTCCCTTTATTAGGAACGCGGTAATCTTGACCGTATATTAAGGCGTTTTTTGCTCAAAAACACGTGCAAGTTGGGACGCCCGCGATCCTAATATTTTAGAAGTTGCCTAAAAACAGTTTTTAGCATCGATAGTTTCTAACGTCTCTTAAAAAGCTCTATTTTTTTGAATTACCTTTATTTTTAAGTTTTTGTTTTATTGATTTTAATTCTTTATTAAACTCTTTAATTGTATCGCATTTTTTAGAGACTTGTTTGAGTTCTTGAAGCCAATCAATATCGATAATAGTATCAAGCGGTTTTCTGAAAGTTTCAGATACTTCGCCAAATTTAACGTCCAAAATAGATATTATCGTTTCCTTTATACCTTCGTTTATGCCTTCAGCTCTACCTTCAGCTCTGCCTTCAGCTCTACCTTTGATTATACCTTTGGCAATGCCTTTGTTTATACCTTCGGTTCTACCTTTGGCAATACCTTTGGCGATGCCTTTGCTTAAACCTTTGGCTAACCATTTTTTCTTGCCTATTGACATGTAACGTCTGGCAAATGGGGATAATGTTTCTTCCATATTTTCTCCTTCAAATGTTTTTTGTAATTGTTGTTTAAATTGTTCTTTGCCCTCTTCCGTTAAAAGCCGACCGCTGTCAACAACATAAAGCGAAAGAAGATGTCCAAATTCACGACACTCAGGATCGTTGGCTCTAGGTTTTAATTTCATTAGAAAGTCATTGTCGGCTAAAAGTTTGTTCAATTCTTCTGTCAGTATTACTTGCATCGTCCGCAACGCAATATAAAGTTCTGGAACATTTGGATCGTCAGGTAAAGCATTCGGAGCTTTGGCAAATAATTCAAAAACCATCGCGTCTTGATCAAGATTTAAACGTTCATCTAATCCTTTGATTTTCAAAAATTCATCACGAAGTTTGGTTGAACCTGTGTAAGGTTTTTTACCATGATGAAAAATCACCGGTATTATAGGCGGAAGTCTGAAATCTTTATTGTAACGATTTTCCTTTTTAGCAAGAGCAATCTCATTATTGATAATTGGTTGTTCGTAGCTGAAAAGCTGTAACATCACGTGAAATTTATCTTGGCTTTTGTGTTCAATGATAATATAAATTTTTACATGTTTATCGGGAGCGTTTTTAAGAGGAATTTCATAAATCATATCGGCGCGAGTTTCTTTAAAATTTAAATTTTCGTTACGATATTGTCGAATTACTATTCTCAAGTTGTCGATATCGAGTTGTTTAAGTAATTTTAGCGGCAGCAAAAATTTTACAAACGCGCAAGCGACTCTCTTGATCTGAAAGACCATCTCAAAAAAAATATCGTGATTAACAATTGTCTGAGCAAATTGTTTTTCGATATTTGTGTCCCACGTGTAAAAAATTTTCTTATTTCGCATCTTAAATTTTTAGTTAAAGCGTTGATTATTTTCGACAGTTGATTAACACGATAATTTTTTTGAATAACACACGCTGATTCTAGTGAAATACAAAAATCAAGCATATCAATTGCAATAGTATATTGTATTATCGGATCAAATGGGAGAGGGGGAAGAGATGAAGAAAACGTTTTAGATTATTCTGTAATATACTCATCACACTTGAATTTTCGGTTTTTATTTTTGGACAGGATTAACAAAATTATACCATGAGCATTTATAAAAATTATTTTTCTAATCATTCATTTTAATTTTTAAACACGGATTTTCACGGATTAAACGGATTATCACGGATAAGATAAAAGTGAATTTACAACAAACAATTATTTAGTTTATTTATTTGTTTTAGGGAATCTCTAAAAACTCGTTTTTTTATTAACCACAGAGAACACAGAGTTCACAGAGAGAATATTTTTAAAAATTAAATTTTGATTTAAATCCAAATTTTTACTTTAATAAATTTAAATTATATTTTGATTCAAATTAAAATTTTCTCTGTGTTCTCTGTGTCCTCTGTGGTTTAAAATTAATTTTTAGAGATTCCCTTTATAGAGTTAGTATTTAATAATTTCTTGCTTTCACCTTTTATCCCCTTAAAATTATTGACTTCTATCACACAAAATCATCATTTGCTTTCTCCACGATTATCAGTATTCACCAAAAAAATCCGATATTATCCGCGTTTAAAATTCCCCCAACTATCCGTGCTTAAAACTGTGAACGGTTACCCGCATTCCGTATTTCCTCCGCCCCCTCTACAACATTATTCTTACTACGTGTAAAATAACTGACCGTAATTAAACTTGAATTGATTCGAAATGTTTTTTTTACAATATCTCAATCAATTCAATCTTTTCCTTTCAACATCAAACAACAAACCATAAACACACATGCACCTAACAACCGAACAAAAATCAATCGGACGCGAAAACTTTTTTTCCGCCATCGGAAGCGAATGGCTTCAACGTAAACTACTCAAAGAAGTCAATACTCTCGACCTTAAATCAGGTCAAGGTCTCGGCGCTAAATACTTTGGCTACGGAACAGTCGATAAACCCGTCCGCGTCGCAATACTCGGCACCGGCGACGAAGGCGGCGTCCTCATCGGCGCACTCAATCCCCGATATGTCCAAGTCGTAGCAATCGCCGATATCCGCCCCTTCAACCAATACCGCGCCTTTCACGGAGATGAGTCAAGCGTCAACGCCCGAATCCGAACAGGATTGATCAAAAAATACGGCTGGAAAAACGAAACCGAAGCACGCTCCAAAATCCGCGTTTACGACGACTACAAGAAATTACTCGACGAAGAAAAAAATATCACCGACCCCGAAACCTCCATCGAAGCCGTCATCATCGGCTTACCTCTTTTTCTTCATGCGCCCGCCGCAATCGCTGCAATGAAACAAGGTTACCACGTTTTGACCGAAAAACTAATGGCACACACTGTCGCTAACTGCAAAGAAATGGCACGCGCTGCATCACTCTACAAAAAACACTGCGCAACCGGACACCAACGACACTACAACATCCTCTACGATCACGTTGTTAAACTCCTACAAAGCGGCGTCGTCGGAGATATACACTACATCCGCGCTCAATGGCACCGCAACAATAAACCCGGCGGAGATAGCTGGAAACAACCAGTCCCCGCCGAAATAAAACCAGACGACGGCACTCTCACCGGAAAATTAGAAGATTTACTAAAACGCCAAGAAACTAAACTCGCAAAAGGAGGCTTAAAACCCGCCGATAAATCACTACTCGAAAAACAAATCACTCAAACTAAAGCCCAACTCGCCGACAAGATACTAGTCAACGGCGGAGAATATAACGGCTTCACATTTAAATCCGCTAAAGACTACGGCTACCAAGACGCACAACTCCAAATCGACGATTCCGACAAAGTCTATAACCGCCCCGCCGCCGAAGAACTAATCCGATGGAGATTGTTCGACCGAACCAGCGCCGGCTTAATGGCAGAACTCGGCTCACACCAACTCGACGCCGCAAGCATTTTCATCGCCGCCATGCACAACGGAAAAAAACAACACCCGCTGTCCGTCTCCGCCACCGCAACACGCACAATTTTTCCCAATAACCTCAACGAAACACCAATAGATCGAGACGTTGACGATCACGTACACTGCGTCTATGACTACGCCGCGCCAAATTACGACAAAAACGACGAACTCGGTAAACAACGAAAAATCACCGTCGCTTACTCGTCAATCAACGGAAACGGATTCGGAGGTTACGGCGAAACCGTTCTCGGCACAAAAGCCTCAATAGTCATCGAAAGCGAAAAAGAAGCTATGCTCTACGACCGCGCAGAAGTTAACCAAAAAACAAAAATTACCACAAAAGGAACAGGCGATAAACGTCAACTCAATATCACAAGACCCGGCGACGGAAACGAAGGAGACCCACTCTCCGCCGCCATCGCACTACAAGCAACCTTCGGTGATATAAGTAGAGGATACTGCGAAGAAATAGAACACTGGGCTTTCTGCATAAGAAATAACCCAGACGCAGACCCCACAAAAGAAATCGAATTAAACGAACCAGAAAAAAGAAAAGTTAAACTAATGCCAAAATGCCACCCAGAAGTCGCTATGGGAGACGCCGTAATCGCCCTAACCACAAATATCGCAGCAAACTTGGGAAAAACCATAGAATTCGAAGAAACATGGTTCAACATAAATAATAACGATTCGCCAGAAGCAAAATACCTCGCCGAAAATAATAACGAAAAAAAAGAATTCTACACGCCAAACCTAGAGAAATATAAATAACTCACGTTACACACTTGCTAACCCCAATCAGGTAGGCGACCGCCGACTCAGGTAGGCGACCGCCGATCTGGTAGGCGACCTTTCGCCGAAAGGTCGCGTTGCCGAAGGCAACGATAAAAAGGATTCGACAATAATTAAAATCAATTCAGATTTACCGTCGGCTAACGCCGACGCGACCTTTCGGCGAAAGGTTGCGAACCTACGGTCGCCTACCTCATGTAAAATTTATTTTTATTAGGATCGCGGTCGTCTCGACCGCATATTTAGGCGTTTGTCATGCAGGCGGGACGCCCGCGTTCCTAATAATATTAGTTTTTAGAAGTTCCCTTTAATAAATTTAAATTATGTTTTGATTCAAATTAAAATTTTCTCTGTGTTCTTTGTGTTCTCTGTGGTTTAAAATTAATTTTTAGAGATTCCCTGAATAGTTTGTAAAATGGTTTACTATTTTTCTAATCCGTATCGTTTGATTTTTCTGTCTAGGGTAGTTCGTTCTATTCCTAGTTGTTTGGCGACTAGACTCTTATTCCATTGAAGATGTTCAAGCGTCCTTATGATATGATTACGCTCAATGTCCTCAAGAGACAACGGAATAAAGACGTCTTGCGGCTCGTCAATCATTCTAATTCCGGACTCTCCAGTCGTATTTAATGTTGAAAGAAGTAAATCCTGTTCTTGAATATATTGACCATTTCCCAAAACTACCGCTCTTTCTATTACGTTTTTTAATTCTCGAATGTTGCCGGGCCATCTGTAACTAATCAATATTCTCATTGCGTCGGTGTCGAAACCGTCGTAGCGTCGTCCGGTTTCTTTGCAGTATCGGTCTAGAAAATATTCTGCCAGTAGTTGGATATCTTCGGCTCTTTTTCTTAACGGCGGAACTATGATTTCTAATACTCTTAATCGGAAAAATAAATCGTGTCTGAATCGTCCTTCTGCAACTTCTTTTTCCAAATCGCGATTTGTTGCCGCTAAGACTCTCACGTCAACAGAAATTGTCGAATTACCGCCAACCCTTTCAAACGAGCTGCCCTCAAGCACCCTCAAAAATTTTGCCTGCAACGCTTGACTCATTTCGCCGATTTCATCCAAAAAAAGCGTTCCTGTATTTGCCGCTTCAAATTTTCCAATTTTCCGTTCGGTTGCCCCTGTAAACGAGCCTTTTTCATGTCCGAATAATTCGCTTTCTAGCAGATTCTCCGAAATTGCCGCACAATTCATGCAAATCAGCGGCTTCGACTTACGCGGACTAGCAAGATGAATTGCTCTCGCGATAAGTTCCTTTCCGACGCCGCTTTCTCCGCGAATTAAAACAGTAGCTTTTCCTGCCGCCGCCCGCAAAATTAAATTGTTGACTTGAGCCATCGCATCGCTCTTGCCGATTATTTCGCTGTTCATTTGTAGCATTTCGCGTAAATTATTATTTTCTTTTCTAGCTTGAGTAAGATTCGCGGCGAGTTCTTTCTGTTTATTCATGTTGGCAAGCGCGACTCCAAGCGTATCTGCAACTGCGAGTGTGTATTGTAAATCGGCGTCGTCGAATTGTTTGTTTTCTTTGATCGTGTAAAGATGAATCAATCCTTGAATCCCGTTTTGAAATCGAATTGGCGCGACTAACGTGTTTACGACGCCTTCGCGTTGTTTCGTTTTTGATCCGGTTTTTGAACCGATATTAGGTTCGTGAAACAGGCATGCTTCTTTTTTTTCGAATATAGAGCTGACAATCGACTGATTAATTACGTTGTACTGTAAATTTTCAAGAGTAGCATTGGCGACAAGACGAATATCAGACGCATTTTGAGAGGATTTCAAATTGTAAGGAAACAACCAAAGTCCAGCGCCGTCTGCGCCGGTTGCTTTTAGCAAGCCTTCGATTGCGGCGCGTGCGATATTATTTATTTCGCTTGCTTTGCCGAGTTGATAAGCAAGACGACAAAGTTCGACTGCGCCGTGACCGGAGCGGGTTATTAGTTGAGAATTTTGTTTATCGTCGGTTTTTAGCAGCGAGGTTTGCGAGGTGCGGCGTAAGATTCCGGTGGCGGTTTCGTTGTCGGTATCTGGTGCGCGGAGAGAATCGCCGTTTACGCCGAAGATGCCGGAGTGAACTTCGTCGTCGTCTATTCCTGTAACGGTATCGGTATTTTCGAGCGTTCCGTAGCCGAATTTGAGAATTGAGTGTCCGATTTGAATTTGGCTATCTTGTTGTAATTCGTTTAGGTTTGATAAAACTTGTTTATTGTCAACGATAGTTCCGTTTCGGCTATCGAGGTCTTGTAGAAACCATTTACCTGAATCGAAATAAATCTTTGCGTGGAAACGGCTACATCTGTCGTCCAGAAGTATGATTTTATTTTCATTTGCGCGACCTATAGTTATTTCAGTTTCGGAATTAAAAGAGACTAATTCTTTTTGTTCGCCGTTTTGTATTCTGATTAGGTAAGCGTTTTCTGATTGAGTTGATTGCATGGAATTAACGATAAAATTATATGCGGTTCGGATTTAAAATAAGCATAGCCGTTGAAATCCCATCGTGAATTTATGTCAACGGCAAACAATTTTGTAATACATTTTTATCTTTTTGATCAAAATTACAACAGGGGCGCCGAAAATAACATAGTAACTCATGTTAAGCGATTGCTGCCCCAGATCATGTAGGCGACCGCCGACGGTAAATCTGGATTGATTTTAATTATTGGGAATCTCTAAAAATTCAATTTTTATTAAAACCGCGTAGCGGTTTCCCAAAATAGCGATGGGTAAAAATTCGCTAGAATTTTCACCCATCGAAAAAAATCACGTTACGAATTTATTTTCGACGGGTGAAATCACGTTGCGATTTTACCCATCGCTATTTTGGAGTTGTCCCGACAGGACAAGGCGGTAATAGATCAGATAGGCAACCGCCGAATCTGGTAGGCGACCGCCTACCTGAGTCGGTGGTCGCCTTGTCCCGTAGGGACAACTCCAAAATAGCGATGGGTAAAATCGCAATGCGATTTCACCCGTCGAAAATAAATTCGTAACGCGATTTTTTTCGATGGGTGAAAATTCTAGCGAATTTTTACCCATCGCTATTTTGGGAAACCGCTACGCGGTTTTAATAAAAATTGAATTTTTAGAGATTCCC
>JAITAZ010000140.1 GCA_031283825.1 Planctomycetaceae bacterium
CTCAAAGAACTACCACCAACACCGGAACTCCAACAAACACACCGCTAGGAGCCGTAGGAATCACGACCGGAACGCCGGCAGCAACCGGAGGACGTAGGTAATTTTTGAGTAATTATTCAGTAGGTCGATAATTCTTGATCGCCTACTGAATAGTTGCAAAACAGTAAATACAAAACTGCAATATATCAGTCGAATATTTTTGTTAGTCAATTGAGCAAGCCGTTCAATCGTTGATTTGAAACTATAATGTAACCTAAAGTCCCCTTATTATTTTAAAGGGAACGAAGGGAACAAACCGGTTTAAAATCAGGGATTATGGACTCACGAGATAAAACAAATTTTTCGCCGAAATATTACGAACTTTAGGAAACATCTAAAAACTAAATTTTTAGGAACGCGGGTGTCCCGCCTGCATGACCAACGCCTAAATATGCGGTCGAGACGACCGCGATCCTAATAAAAATAAATTTTACATGAGGTTTTTAGAAGTTCCCTTAAACTTATTTGCGGAATACATGCCGCATGATAATGTTAAACACTAGACAATAAATCACTAAAACATTTGTATAATCAACTCCCAACTAACGCGATGAGCGACAACTCAACATTGGCTGCGCCAATAATTTTTACGGGTAAATTTAGACAAAGTTTTCGACTCCAAAATACAATAGCCGGTCGCGTTTCCATGAACGGTTTCGGATTCTGGAACGGCGAAGACGTATTGTTAGAATTTTGTCCGGCAAAAACGGATAGCGGAGTGTACTTTGTACGAACCGATTTATCCGGCGAACCGCGAATTCCGGCGTTAGTACAATATCGCGAAGAAAAACCGCGTCAAACGTCGCTTGTCAAAGGACACGCGAGAGTCGATATGGTCGAACATGTTTTAGCGGCTTTACGCGCACTTAAAATCGACAATTGCGAAATACGCACGAATCGCGCCGAAATGCCCGGATTCGACGGATCAAGCGTTAGATTTTTCGTTGCGCTAAATCGAGTTGGAGTAATTTCACAAGCGGCAATTCGGAAAGTACGCCTTGTCGCGAGATCATTGAAAATAGACGGAAACGATAGCTGGATAAATATAACGCCCAGCCGAAACGGTGGCTCAGTCTATAAATTCAAATTAGCTCCGTCGCCGGATTATCCACAAGGCGATCAAGAATGTCTTTTCAAATTTTCAACAGAAACATTTCGCGACGAAATTATGGACGCAAGAACTTTCTTGAGCAAAAAAGAAGCGGATTATTTACTTGCAGCAGGATTATGTCAACGAGTTACGCCAAAAGACGTTTTAGTACTAACGCCAGAAGGACCAATCGACAATAATTATCGTTACAATAATGAATGCGCAAGACACAAAGTTCTAGACATGGTCGGCGATTTCTCTTTGACTGACTGCGACTGGGTCGGAACGTTTGATTCATATCGAGGCGGACATTCGCTAAACGCTGAATGCGTCAGACAATTGTTAGAAAATACAATTTTACTAGACGAATCTTTCGTGCCAAAAAATAGCGATCTAATGCACATAAAACAAGAATTACAAAACCGCGCCGCCTAGATAACGTAATTGTTCAGTTGCTGTGTCGTTTTAAGGGACAAAAGAGACGTTTGGGTAAATCTAATTGAAAAGACTCAAAAGCGATGTCGTCTTTTGAGTCTTTAATTTTCGATTTCAAACAATGACGTCTCTCATGTTTCTAAAAAGTTATAAGCTCGCGGTAGAATAATTGTACAAAAAATAAAATTCGCAGCGATTGCAATTAGGGAACTTCTAAAAACTCGTTTTTTTATTAACCACAGAGAACACAGAGTTCACAGAGAGAATATTTTTAATACATTAAATTTTGATTTAAATCCATAATTTTTTACTTTAATAAATTTAAATGATGGTTTGCAAATAAAAAATAAACGTAACTGTTCATACGCAAGAGAAAATTTCCTACGCCCTGAAAGGGCAACGGAATTTTGGAGTGAATATTATTAATATTGATGAATATTTGTAACGAATATTCGTGATAATATTTTTTCCGCTGCCCTTTCAGGGCGATTCGTTTGGGGCATTCTAACCCACCGCGTTGCGGTGGGTTAAAACTCCGCTGCCCTTTCAGGGCGAAGGATTTTTTCTCTTGCGTGTGAACGATTATCGTTTTTGAATGGCTAAACCAACAGTAGAGACGCAATGCTTTGCGTCTCTATCGGTGAGCTTTTGATCGAATAATAGAGACGCAAGGCATTGCGTCTCTACATTTGTTAATTTGTAACTATTCACGGTTTTTTTAAAAACTATATTATTTTTTGGGGGGACATTGGAGACAAAGGGGACTTAGGGGACACACTAATTTAAAAACCATGATTAACGACTCAACAGAAAAAAACAGCTTTTAAAAAAGAGAAATTTTTTTCTTTAAATTTTGTCCCCCACCGAGCCATCAATCCCAGATTTCAAACAAGAACGTCCCCAGTATCCCCAGCGTCCCCAATGTCCCCTAAGTCCCCCCAAAAAATTATCGTAACCATTCACGGTTTTTAAAAAACCAAACATTTGTTACCGCTCAAAGTATATTGATTCGTTGCCAAAATTAACAAAAAAATTAAAAAACAACAGAAATTCAAGTTAAATTTTTTATAAAATACAAAGTTTAAAACAAAAACGACGTTTAATTGTTGTTATATTCCGTCGCACATATCAATTGACCAGCTAGACCGTCAGGAGGAATCCATGCAGATAGTTTTTCTACAATTTCCCGCGCCGATTGAATACGTTTGGAAGGGGTTTTCTCAAGCATCAAAAGAACAATTGCAGATACATCATAAGGAATCAATTGATTAAAAACTCGCGGATCCGTCGGCATCATATTAACATGAGCAGAAAGTTTCTGTTTCAAATCGCCTTTGGGAAAAGGTGTCCTGCCAGTTAAAAGTTGATAAAATAAACAACCAATCGAATAAATATCCCACGCCGGAGACGGCTCATTAGGATTACGAATCTGATCCGGCGCAACATAATCAATCGTTCCTGCAATTTTTCCTACATTCATCTTGTCAATCGCCCTTTCAAACTGACTGCCTTCGTCCAAAATTTCCGCCTTCGTTTTTTCTCTGTTCACGTCATAACTTACCGATAACCCAAGATCAATTAACTTCGCTTTGCCCACACTCGATATAAGAATATTCGCCGGCTTAATATCACGATGAATTATTCCTTGATCATGCAAATATTGAACGCCCTTCGATAACTCGACTATTATCGCCGCCGCAATATCATAAGGAATTACGCCCTCTTTTTGTAATAAAGTCTTCACGTCGCCGCCGTCAATAAACTCATGCACCATGTAATCTACATTGCCGTCATGCCCAGAATCAATAAATCTCACCAGATTCGGATGCCGCAGTCTTTTTTGTAACGTTATCTCATTGCGAAATCTCTCCGATAACTCCTCCGTCGATTTCGCTAACGGTAAAACTTTCAACGCAACCGGAGGTTTATACTCCGCATGATCAGACATTAGAAACTTCGGCGGATTCGGCTTGCCCTTTTTCATGTCAATATTATATTCGCAACCAAGAAAAACATGTCCGTATCCGCCCTTGCCAATTGCATTCAAAATCCAATATTTGCCAAGCGTAAATTTCGTACGTCCCTCAAGCAATTGAGCAGTTTGCCACCTGTTCAAAATTCCACGACTCACTAACGCCGCCGCAAGACGACGATCAAGTTCCGTCATCAACAATTCGTTTTCGCTCGTAGTTTCTCCGTCCAACGCCGCAAAATAATCGTCGATTGTTTTTTCGTCGATTGACTTTGCCGAATCATTCGGCGTCAAAGAATCACTCTCAATATTTTTCTTCGACGTCCGAATTGCCGACAAACCGCCGTAACGAAGTCTAACGTTGTTTTGCTGAAATTCCATCGACAATATCTCGCCTTGCTGCTGATAAGATCGAAACTGCCGATTATCAGATTGCACAGATTGCGCAAAAGAACCGCCAGCCGGATTTTTTTCTTGATTCACTACGTCTTGATAAGATTCGCGTAGCAATTTATCCAGTATTTCTCTTCTAACGAGTCCGCTTATTCTGGCATATTGATAAAATTTGGGGTAGTTCACGTAAAAGTAAAGGTTGAGGCGTTTCAAAGGTAATTCTGTTACCTGTAATAGGATGATTCACGCTTAATTTATAAGCATGTAATGCGATTCTTCCGCCGTTGTTTTTTTGTAACGTAAAATAATCGTTATTGCTTTTTTCGTTACGATTATTATTATTTATCATATTGCGTCTTTTGCCGCCGTATTTAATGTCGCCAAGAATAGGAAATCCGTGTGCGGCTAACTGGACGCGAATCTGATGCTTACGTCCGGTGAGAAGTTTTACTTCTATCAGCGAATTCGCGCCAAGTTGTTCCAATTTACGATAACGTAATTTCGACTCCTTACCGTCGTTGCCGTTTTTATTGTCGTGATTGTCGTTATTGCCGCAAGTCAATTTCACTTTACGATGACGTTTATCCAAGCTAATATTCCCGACAAGCTCTAACTCGTCGGGAAAAATTTTGCCTTCGACAATTGCAAGATAAATTTTTTCAACTGTATGATTTCTAAATTGCTCGTTTAATCTTGCGGCGGCTTTAGACGTTCTCGCAAAAAGCACAATTCCCGACACCGGAATATCAAGTCTGCTGACAACTCCAAGATAAACTTCGCCCGACTTATTATATTTACGTTTGATATATTCTTTCGCAAGCGTAAGCAATGTTTCTTCGCCTTCCGGCAACCCCATTGTAGCCATTCCCGCCGGCTTCAATACCGCAAGAAGATGATTGTCCTCATAAAGAATATTGATCATGGTTATGAAAATTCGGAATTAAAAAATACGTAATATATCTGGGAAAATTTGTTTTATCGCCGTTGACCTCTTAAAAAAATATCATTGTTTTTTATTCTTTCAAAAATTATTTTCTTCTGTTAATTTGTAACTATTCACGTTTTAATTTTGTCGATAAAAAATTCCGTGAACGGTTACAAGTTACATTGTCCCTCTTATGGATAATCAATAACGCAATATCAACGGATGAAATTTAATTAAACGCTGTTGCGAATTCGCCGATTGATACGCAAGTTGCGGCAAAATCTATAAGTTCGTCGAGTTTTTTTGCGATAAATTGTTTTTTAAATTCGTTAAACAAACATACGATTTTTTAGATAATTGATTTAATACCTGCTGTTATTGATGTAGAAAATTTAAGTCAGATAACATTGTAGATTCCCGATTCAACATTTTCAATAGACCATTTTTTAGGTAAATTTTCAATTGCCTCGCGAGGGAAACGAGTAGTCAAAAACAAGGCGGATTTCGATTTTCGCGAAATTTTATTTCTTCTACAATATCTATGGCACAAATCATTCAATTGCATAAGGGAATCTCTAAAAATTAACTCATGTTACGCACTTGCTACCCCAGATCAGGTAGGCGACCTTTCTCTGAAAGGTAGCGTTGCCGAAGGCAACTATAAAATTGATTACACAAAATTTAAAATCAATTCAACTTTACCGTCGGCTAACGCCGACGCGACCTTTCGGCGAAAGGTCGCCTACCTGATATTGAGGTAGCAAGTACGTAACATGAGTTATTATTATCAACAATAAAATTTGCGTTTTTAGAGATTCCCTATTGTAACTGAATAATTACCTTATCTTGCCCTCTTATAAAATTCTATTACAATTACTCAACTTTTAATTGTTCGTAACTATTCAGTTTAATAATTCTCTCTATTGAATAGTTATATTACAACTACA
>JAITAZ010000220.1 GCA_031283825.1 Planctomycetaceae bacterium
TCTAAACAGCAATTAGGTCTGCCCGATATTTTCGTAACGAAAATTCTACCGCTTGATAACGGCGATTACTTGCTCGGTTTTAACGGCGGCGGAATCGTTAAATCGACTAAATCGCTCAATCTGGTTGATCGAAAATCTGCCGAAACGAAATTTAATAAAGACAAAATATTTTCCGTTGCGCAAAATGATTTTCCTTAATTTCCCGAATCGATATCGAATCCTATTGCGTATCAAGCAAAAAAATTATGGGAAACGCTAGAAGTCTGCAACGACAAATTAGACGTCGCCGAACTCAAACAAGAGTACAGACTTCTAGCAATTCAAAGCATATCCGATTTGCCCGACCAATCCTCTAAACAACTCACTCAAGCAATGTGTTGGCGTTTAAATTTATTAGACCACAATCAAAAACAAGAATGGCAAAACACAATCCAAGAAATCCAAACCCGAATCACAAAACAAAAAACCGAACACGCCAAACAACAAAACATAAAAAATATCAGTAACCGTTCACGGAATTTTTTATTTTTTTATCGCAAAATTCAAACGAGAATATTTACAAATTAACAAATGTAGAGACGCAATGCCTTGCGTCTCATTGTTCGATCAAAAGATCACCCCGATAGAGACGCAAAGCATTGCGTCTCTACATTAGGTTTAGAAATTTAAAAACGCTAAAAGTCCCTAATAAATTGTTACAGCGCAAAATCCAAAATAATTTTTCCGACTAATATTACATAATTCCGAATTTAAAAATCCGTGAACGGTTAAAAATGAAATTTTAGAGATTCCTAAATGTTAATATTTCGTAATTATTCAGTAAGTAGTTACGAAACAATTCCGAATCACGAATTGCTAATTTCCCCCCCCCATACCCAACATTTGACGTTGCGGTACAATATGCGACCTTTCACTAATCGAACAAGTTGACGCGAAAACTATATGATTTTAAGTTGAACGTTAATTGTTGTCAGACCTATTGTAATATAAGACAAATTTCAATACTTAATTTTGCAAAAATAAATCAAAGGAATTACAGGAGAATTTCATGGCAGTAAAAATCAGAATGAAAATGATGGGACGACGGCATCGTCCGTTTTTTAGAATTTGCGTTACAGACGTGCGCACGCCGCGAGATGGTCGCGTACTTGAAGAAGTCGGTTACTACGACCCAATGGTACCAGAAACCGACGCTCGAGCCGTTCTCAACTCTGAACGAATCAATCACTGGATCGGAGTTGGTGCAAAACCATCCGACAGAGTTGCTGTTTTAATCAAAAAATACGGAACAAACGGAACTCATCTAGAAGCTCAAAACGCAGCTGTCGAAAGATTAAATAAAATCCGACGACGCCCCGTAATCACAATTCGACCAATAATTTCAGATTCAAATCCAAATTCAGATTCGGAACAAACTGAACAATCGCAAAAATCGCCAGACAAAAAAATAAAATCAAAATCAAAACCAAAAACAAAAGTAAATAAAGAACAAACAAACAATGATACAGTTTGACGTCCTAACTTTATTTCCTTTAATTTTTAACGGATTCCTTTCAGAGAGTATTCTCAAAAACGCGATTGATACAGGAAAATTGTCAGTCCAACTCCACAATATGCGAGAATGGACTACAACTAAACACGGCACAATCGACGACCGACCTTTCGGCGGAGGTCCAGGCATGGTGCTAAAAGCTAATTGTGTCGTACCGTGCGTCGAGTCTGTTCGAGAACAAGGCGAAACGTCAGGACGATTGATTATGTTTTCACCGCAAGGTCATAAGTTCGATCAAAAATTTGCGGAACAATTGGCAACCGAAAAACGATTGATTTTACTATGCGGTCGATATGAAGGATTCGACGAAAGAATCGTTGAAATACTCGAACCAGACGAATTATCAATTGGAGATTTCATTTTAAACGGCGGCGAAGTAGCGGCAATGGCAGTAATCGAATCAGTAATGCGATTACTGCCCGGCACACTCGGAGACTTAGACTCAAATAAATTCGACTCGTTTTCGTCTGGAAATCGATTACTTGATTGCGCTCAATACACCAGACCAAGAGAATACAGAGGCTTGACACCGCCCGAAATATTACTTAACGGAAATCACGCAGAAATTGCAAAATGGAGAAAAGAAAATAGCTTGCAAAGAACAAAATCACGACGACCAGATTTATTAGACAAAAACTAATTAAACTAACTTTAAACTAATAAAAAAAGAAAAACAGTAAAAGAAACAAAAAATTATTTTACTAAAATTTTGAATTGAGTATTTTGGAGAATTAACGAAATGAGCGATCAAATATTGAAACTTGTGGAGGCAAATTGTATCAAGCCGGCGTCTGAAATTAACGAATTTGAGATAGGCGATACGGTAAATGTTCACTGCCGAATTCTTGAAGGCGAAAAGGAACGGATACAATTATTTAATGGCGTAGTAATAGCGCGTAGCGGCAGCGGTTCTCGCGAAATGTTTACGGTTCGTCGGATAGTAGCCGGCGAGGGCGTTGAACGTAAATTCGCATTACATTCTCCGCGAATTGCCAAAGTCGAAACCGTGCGCAGCGCTGTAGTGCATCGCGCAAAACTATATTTCCTAAGAGACCGAGTCGGAAAAGCCGTAAGGTTGAAAGAAAGAATCGTCAAGCGAAAGATTGAAGAAGCAAAAGTCGCAAAGCCCGTAAAAAAACGAGGCTCAAAAGGCAAGAAAAAAACCACAACAACCGTAACCGCAACAGCAGAGTAAATCGTTTTTAATATGTCAGCAAAGTAAAAATCAGTTTTTTTACGAGATTTTAGGGACTGTTGCTTGAAACATTATTGGTAACATATCACTGGAATTATTTTAAAATTGGTTTTTTCTTTTGATTTTAGAATATGTATAATTTGTTTTATGTCATGTTGTCCTTTATCGAATTTTGATATTTC
>JAITAZ010000563.1 GCA_031283825.1 Planctomycetaceae bacterium
CTTGCAGGACTTAGTAATTCGGGGGACTTTACCGTATGCTAAAGCATACGGTTAATAAAGTGTCGTCCCTAGCGGGACTGAAAAATCTACAACTCAAAGAAAATACAATGCTGTTAAAATTATTCCACTGATATATTACTAATTATTTTAATAATTATTTTTCAAAATTACTTTTGAATTTCCTCTTGTAATTTTTTGATTGCAATTGATGCTGATTGACGTTGTTCTTTTAACTCCTCTAACGATTGGCGTTCTTTTTCTACGACTTGTTGAGGCGCTTTTGAGATGAAATCACTCGATAACTTCGACTCCTTTGTCTTGATGAATCCGTCTAGTTTGATAATCTCTTTCTCCAACTTTAAGACTTCCGCCGAAACGTCTATTACTCCTGACAAATCTACGTAAACGTCCATTCCTGCTAATGGTACTGTCGCTGATAAAGTTCCAGCCTCAACCGTTTCGCCCCACTGAGTCGCTCGCGATTTTGCCATCGATAAGAAATATTTCTCCATCGGTTTTAGAAGTTCCGCCGTCGTTGAATTGCATTTCACAGCAAATGAAATTTCATCTTTGGGCGGAATATTTCTACTCGCCCGCACGTCTCGAATCGCTCGTAATAATTCTTGAAAAATCTTAAAACGTTCCTCAATCTTTAAGTCAATTAACGACTCGTCCGACTTCATCCAACCCGCAATCGCAACGCTCGACTCTAAACTTGAGTCTAAATCTCTAAGTCGTTGCCAAATCTCTTCTGTTACGAACGGAATCACCGGATGCAATAAAATCACTAATCCTCTCAACACGTAAAACAAAATCGACTCCGCAACTTCCCGCCGCTCTGAATCCGTCAAACGAGACTTTACCATCTCAACATAAAACGAACAAAATTCATCCCACGCGAAATCGTATAACAACCGTATTGCTTCAGCGTATCGGTATGTTTCAATCATTTGCGTTACGTCTCTTGTTGTTGTTGCGAGACGACTTAAAATCCATCTATCTTCAAGCAGATCGCTTTTTAAGAAATTATTTATCGTTACGAAATTTATTTTTCTATCGCCAAGACTCAAAAGCGCGAATCTTGCTGCGTTCCATAATTTGTTACAAAAATTCCTTGCGACTTCGAATCGTTCGTTTATCATCAAGCCTTCGGGCAAAATTTTATCTTCGTCTTTTTCTGCCCATTGCGTTTTGAAATTTTTCTTGCATTTTGGACACTGCACTTTCGGCATCACGCGATTCTTTTTCGTCTGCTCGACAACCGCGCCGCACTCTGGACATTCGAAATCTAGCACCAGTCGGACGTCTTGATTTTCAGTCGTTAGAAAAGCTAGACCGAACCGCATTGCGTCCGCGCCGTATTTTGCAATTACCGAAACCGGATCGACTCCGTTGCCTTTCGATTTCGACATTCCTTCGCCGTATTTATCCAAAATTTTCGGATGAATATAAACGTCGTGAAAAGGTTTTTTTCCCGTGTTAAATTTTCCGGCTAGTACCATTCGTGCGACCCATAACGTTAGAATATCTCTGTTTGTGATTAAGACTCCGGTTGGGTAATAGTAGTCGAGTTCGTCGTTGAGATCGGGCCATCCTAATGTCGAATGAGTCCACAGCGCACTTGAGAACCATGTATCGAGTACGTCTTCTTCTTGCACGAGTTCGTAACCTTTGACCGCGTCTTTTGGCAAGTCTTCTTCAAGACTACAAATTCTCCACGTGTTATTTTCTTCGTCTAAAGTCCATGAAATATCGTTACGATTATTGAATGCGTTTTTGATTTCTTTTTCGGTTGCGTTTTTGCAGTACCAGATTGGCATTCGATGTCCCCACCAGAGTTGCCGACCGATTGGCCAATCTCTTTTTTCGCTTAGCCAATCGACATAACCTTTGGTGTAACGTTCTGGAATAATTATTACTTCGCCTTCTTGCACAGCGTCGATTGCGGACTGTGCGAGCGATTCCATTTTTACAAACCATTGATCGTTTAGCAACGGTTCGATTGGCGTTTTTGATCTGTCGCTGTGAGCTAGTTCGATTACGCGTTCTTCGACCGAGTGTAGTAATCCGATTTTTTCTAAATCTGCGACAACTTTTTCGCGAGCGTCTTTAATTTTCAATCCAGTGTAAGTTCCTGCTTCCGAGTTAAGCGAGCCGTCTTTGTTTAAAATATTTATCATTGGCAGATTATTTCGTCTTCCGACTTCGTAATCGTTTGGATCGTGTGCCGGTGTAATCTTGACGCAACCTGTTCCTTTTTCGGGTTTTGCCCAATTGTCAACGATTAGCGGAATGATTCTGTTTGTTAGCGGCAATTTAATTTTGCAACCGTTTTTTGCCATGTGAGCGAGTTTTTTTAGAGTATCGAGTTGACCGGATGATTTACGATTTTCGATTTCGTCGAGTTCTTTTTGCAGGTCTGATTTTTCTTTTTCGGGTGCGTTTTCGATTCGTTTTTTTAGGTTGTTGGTAGCTTTATTTAGAGCGGATTCTGGGTCTGGGTGAACGGCGACGGCGGTATCTCCTAGCATTGTTTCGGGTCGAGTTGTTGCGACTATTATGAAATTTGGTTCGTCTGGTTTTGGTTCGACGATTGGATATTTGATGTACCAAAAATTCCCATCGACAGTTTCGTGGACAACTTCGTCGTCGCTGACGGCGGTTTGTAGATGTGTATCCCAGTTGACGATTCTTTTTCCGCGATAGATAAGATTTTTTTCAAACAGTCTGAAGAAAAAGTGTCTTACGGCTTTTGCGCAGATTTCGTCTAGTGTGAATCGTGTTCGACTCCAATCGCAAGAGCAACCCATGCTTTTGAGTTGGTTGATGATTCGGGTTTGGTATTTATTTTTCCAGTTCCAGATACGGTTGACGAGAGCGTCTCTTCCGATGTCGTGTCGTGTTAATTTTTCGTCGTCGAATAGTCTTTTTTCGACTACGGCTTGTGTTGCGATTCCGGCGTGATCGACTCCCGGGATCCAGAGTGTATCGTATCCTTGCATTCGTTTCATGCGGACGATTATATCTTGGAGAGTATTGTTGAGAGCATGACCCATGTGAAGAGCGCCGGTTACATTCGGTGGAGGGATAACGACGCAAAACGATCCTTTAGAGTTTCGACGAGTTGAGTTAGATTTTATTTGAAATAATTTTGATTCATCCCAAAATTTGTTCCAACGTTCTTGGGCGGTGGTTGGGTTATATTGTTTAGGCAGATTCTGTTCGTTTTGATTATTTGTTGTGGAGAGATCATTCATGTTAAGTTAGTGTATTTGTAATTAGTAAAAGTAACCATTCAGTAGAAGCGGCTGACAAAAGCTGATAATCTGACGAGAGATTCTGCTGAATGGTTACAAAAAAAAGTTAGTAATCTATTTAGTAATGTTAGTAATATATAGTGTAAGTTTCAAATATTCCGAGCATATCGATGAAACAATTTGCTGTCAGGTGTAACGAATTATTCAATGGCAGTCGACGCCTAATGACATGACGTAATAAAGCGAATAATTATACCGCTCATTTCTCCAAAAGATAGACAAGGTAAAAAGTGGAGAAATTTCAGAATAGAGAAAAATTCGGAATTAAATTTTTTATTAAAACCGCGTAGTGGTTTCTTAAAATCGAAAAAAATCGCGTTGTGAATTTAATAAAATTTGAATCATTGAGATTCCCCAATATTCCCTATAGTAGGAACAGCAACAAAAATGTTACTTTTGCGGAAAGTATTCAACATTTTTGTCATCTTTTAGATTCGGCATTGGAATATTATTAGTTTTTTTGTTGCCGAAT
>JAITAZ010000246.1 GCA_031283825.1 Planctomycetaceae bacterium
TTCCAAAAAAGCAAGTTAGAATTGGTATGCTAATCGTAATTACTATCATAAAGATTGCCCCGTATAACGAGTTTAATAATTTTTTTTCTTTGGCGTTATCTGTTTCTAATTCTAATTTAATCGATATTACTAGAATCATCCCAAGAAAAAAAATAACACTCGCCCCGACAAAAACAAATCTTATAAGAATATCTCCCATATTAATTCTTTTTAATAAATAATTACAATTTTCAATTTTTAATTAATCCATTGAATAATTTCATGCGACGTCTAATTTATTGTTGCAGACATTTCCAGACTCCGCACAAATCATCAGGAATTAGCGCAACGATAAATCACGCATTCAAACCCGCAATTCGGAATTTTTAAAAACCGTGATCGGTTACAGTTTTTTTAAGGGACGATAGGGACAAGAGGGACGATAGGGACAGAAAGGACTTAGGATTTTTTCTTTTGAACGTGAACGGTTACCCAAAAAAATAATATGGTTTTAAAAAGCCAAAGATAATTTTTTTGGGGGACATTGGGGACGTTGGGGATACTGGGGACATTCTTGTTTGAGATCTGGGATTGATGGCTCGGCGGGGGACAAAATTTAAAGAAAAAAATTTCTCTTTTTTAAAAGCTGTTTTTTTTCTGTTGAGTTGTTAATCATGGTTTTTAAATTAGTGTGTCCCCAGTGTCCCCTAAGTCCCCTTTGTCCCCAATGTCCCCCCCAAAAAATAATATAGTTTTTAAAAAACAGTGAACAGTTACAAAATTACAAATAAAGAACTAGAAAATATCAAAAATATTAAAACTTGCAATTTTCACCCTGAATGGAACTACTCAATCGCCAAAAATTAGAAAAGTTATTTACGCACAATGACTTAGCTACACAAAAGACAAATATTTCGCTGATACATTACAAAAGTATATTTTTTCTTGAAACTTACATTTCATCCGTGAAATATCACGGGCGAGAGCCGTCATATTTGATGGGAGGCGTGTTTTAGCCGTGATTATTGACGGGACAAAATAATTTCTTGAATAATACGAATCAAAACACAACAGAGTTAATAATTGTGCCGATAATAATTTGTGCTTTGAGAGTTGACGAAATTCTAAAGTACGAAATTTATGGCATGTAATTTGCATAATTTAATTATAGATAGATTTGATTAGAACTTAAAAGAAAAGAGGAATTATATGACAATCTTGGAGACCGTAGGGAGAACGCCGCTTCTCCCTATTTTTGAAGGGAATAAAGGAACTCGTATTTTTGCAAAAGCAGAATTTTTTAATCCAAGCGGTTCAGTCAAAGATCGCGCAGTCAAAGGAATGCTCGACGACGCAATAAAGTCTGGCAAATTAACAAAAGAAAAAATTATACTCGACGCAACAAGCGGAAATACTGGAATCGCTTACGCAATGTTCGGCGCAGCACTCGGTTATAAAGTCGCTCTCTGCTTGCCAGCTAACGCAAGCAAAGAACGAAAACGTTTGCTGAAAATTTATCAAGCAGAAATCATTCCAACAAGTCCACTAGAAAGCTCAGACGGCGCACTACTCAAAGCAAGACAACTTTATAACGAAAATCCAGAAAAATATTACTACCCAGATCAATACAATAACAACGAAAATTGGAAAGCTCATTACAACAACACCGCCGCCGAAATATGGGAACAAACAAATCAAAAAATTACACATTTCGTCGCTGGCATGGGAACGTCAGGAACATTTACAGGAACTGCACGACGACTCAAAGAATTTAATCCCTCAATAAAAACAATTCCCATGCAACCCGAATCGCCCTTGCACGGACTCGAAGGCATGAAACACATGGCGTCAACAATCTTGCCCGGATTTTACGATCCTACGCTTTTCGATGGACAAATAAATGTCAGCACAGAAGAAGCAAAAAAAATGACCCGAAAACTCGCAGAAGAAACAGGTTTATTTGTCGGCGTAAGCTCCGGCGCAAATGTTCTCGCCGCCGTAAAATTAGCCGAAAAATTATCACCAAACGAAATTATCGTAACAATCTTATGCGATAACGGACACAGATATTTAAGCGACGAATTATGGGATTAAAAACAGTATTTTTTTAAATAGATAATAAAGACAAGAAAGACGACGTTGTTTGAAATCGAAAAAAATTAAAAACTCAAAATTTCGTTTTTGAGTCTTTTCAATTAGATTTAAACTAAAACGTCCTTAATGTCTCTAATGTCTCTTAAAAAAATACTACTAAAAAAAAGTTACAAAAAATTGGAATTAAAATTTTGGTGTTACCTTAAATCAAATGATAGTAATTACGGCGGCGAAAATTGCCGAAATAAACAAATACGCGGAACAGGAATATCCGAATGAATGTTGCGGTGCGATACTTGGCAAGTTTGAAACTGAGCGTCGAATTGCAATTGAACTCATTCCGATTTCAAACAAGCGTGAGCCGGAATCGCGGCGTAATCGTTTTTTAATTCGACCGGAAGAATTTTTATTGTGTGAAAAAACCGCATTAAAGCAAGGATTAGATTTAATCGGATTTTATCATTCGCATCCTGATCATTTGTCTGTGCCGTCGGGTTATGATTTGGATCATGCGTTGCCGGTGTATTCGTATATTATTGTTTCGGTGAAATCGGGCAAAGCTGACGAGTTGACGAGTTGGTTATTGCAAGGTGATCGAACTCAATTCATGCAGGAAGAAATTCAAATTTTGAGATAAATAAAATGGAGGAAATTTTTATGACTTCATCCAATTCACAATTGGTAACGATTCAACTGCCGACGGCGTTACGGACGTTTACGGACGGTTTATCGGAGGTAAAAGTTGAGGCGGCGACTGTAGAGGAGTCGCTTAATAAGTTGACGGAACTTTATGTCGATTTGAAGCGTCATTTATTTGACGACGACGGAAAATTGCGGAGTTTTGTGAATATTTTTTTGAACGATGAAAACATACGCACGGAGAATGGTATTGTAACTAAGATCAAGTCTGGCGACGTAATTATGTTGATACCTGCGATAGCCGGCGGTGTTGTTATCGAGTAAGAAAACAAGTTAGATATTTTGGATTTTATTATGCAAGAGCTTTCGATTGATGAATTGACGCGGTATAGTCGTCATTTGATTCTTCCTGAGGTTGGTCTTGAGGGTCAATTACGTTTGAAGAATGGTCGTGTATTATTGATAGGCACGGGCGGGTTGGGTTCTCCGGTTGCGTTATATCTTGCGGCGGCGGGAGTTGGAACGATTGGAATCGTAGATTTTGACGTAGTTGACGAGACAAATTTGCAGCGTCAGATAATTCATGGAACGCGGGATTTATTGCGACCGAAAGTTGCGTCGGCGAGGGATCGGATAAACGAGATCAATCCGTATATTAATGTGGCGATGTTTAATGTTCGTCTTGATTCTGGCAATGCGTTTAATATTATACGTGAGTTTGACGTGGTAGTTGACGGGACGGACAATTATGCGACGCGGTATTTGGTAAATGATGCGTGTGTTCTTTTGGGCAAGCCGAATGTGTATGGTTCGATATTTCGTTTTGAGGGTCAGGCGAGTGTGTTTAATTATCGTGGTGGACCTTGTTATCGATGTCTTTATCCGTCTCCTCCTCCTCCCGGACTTGTGCCGTCGTGTGCGGAGGGCGGGGTGCTTGGGGTTTTACCCGGAATAATTGGTTGTATTCAAGCGAATGAGGCGTTGAAAATTTTGTTGAATGATGGGGAGACGTTATCGGAGAGATTATTATTTTTTGATGCGTGGAAGTTGAAGTTTCGTGAGTTGAAGTTACGTCGGGACAAGCGGTGTCCGATTTGCGGCGAGAATCCAACGATTAGCGAGTTAATTGATTATGAGGAATTTTGCGGTTTGAAGAGTGGGAATAATGATTACGAGGTAGAGTCGATTTCGGCGGTAGGATTGCGGGACATGTTGGAGAATTCGCCGGACGTTTTGGAGATAATTGACATTCGCGAGCCTCATGAGGTTGCGATGGGGATGTTACCGAGATCGCGTGCGATACCGTTTGGTCAGGTGGTGCGGCGTAAGGGCGAGTTGAATCCGAATTTGTTGAATATTTTTATTTGCAAGATAGGAACGCGGAGTGAGCAAGCGATTAGGGCGTTAAAGGAGTCTGGTTTTGAGGGTCGTCTAATGAATCTTCAAGACGGAACAAACGCTTGGGCAAGAGACGTCGGCGGATATGTTGTTACGTATTAGCAAAAAGCAAATCCAAAATAAAAATTCAGCCGCAAATTTTTCAAGAAACTTGAGAAACAGAAGAAACAGAAAAGAAACAAAAATAAAACATTAGGGACATTGTTTTTTGGCAACCGTTTACGAGTTTTTAAATTCGGAATTATGTAATATTAGTCGGAAAATTTATTTTGGATTTTGCGTTGTAATAATTTATTAGGGATTTTTAGCGTTTTTAAATTTCTAAACCCAATGTAGAGACGCAATGCTTTGCGTCTCTATCGGTGATCTTTTGATCGAACAATGAGACGCAAGGCATTGCGTCTCTACATTTGTTAATTTGTAACTATTCACGTTTCAATTTTGCGATAAAAATTTTAACGCAGAAAATTAAGAAAGCATAATTCGAGGAAATATCGTTACAAAAAAA
>JAITAZ010000297.1 GCA_031283825.1 Planctomycetaceae bacterium
GAGTTAATTATTGTAACGATTCCGTATAAATTGGTCATTTGAGAAAATTTTTTTATTTTTTCAAAAAAAACTTAAAATACGTCTAGTATTATTTTGAAATTTTTGGTAAACTTCCGCAATGTTGTTTTGGTTGACGGCTTGGACGCGGTTTTTTTGTCTAGTCGTTTTTTTGTTTTAACAATTTTTTTATCTATATAACTCACGAATTTATGAGAGTTGGTGATTCAAATAATTCTTCGTCGTTGCAAGGCGGCGTGCAAATGGGAGCTGGATTTACGGTTCAGCAATGGGTGTTGTTATTGTTTGCGTTCTTTCTTGGAATAGCAAGCGTGATGACAATTGATAAAATTTTTCTCAGTAATTCTGGTCATGCGGGTGCTGTTCATGCCGGAGTTGTCTTGGAAAGCGGAGTGAATCCGAATCCCGACAAATAGCGTCGCGGAGTTAGCGGAATTATCAGAGCGTTTGAAAACGATCAATAATTTTTAGTTGTTTTCAAGCATTCCGACTTAGTGGAATATTCAACTCGTGCTATTAATTTCGCGATGCAAAGTCTATTTTAACTCAAGAAATCAGTGCGAGCAGTTTATATAATTATGAAACAATTATACTGACAGACGCGAGCATTTACGTTTGTCGATATGTTGTGCCGGTAGTTGAATTGAGTATTTTAAATTACTGTTTATTAAAAAACTTAATAATTATCGGTATTTAGTTGTAAGTGATATTGCGAGGATGTATATCACTATTGTTACTACCAATTAAATTTAAGGAGAAGTAAGAAATGGGAACACGTATTCCTCTGGACAAATCGTATGCCGAACAAAAGAAATTGGCTAAGAAACTAGAGATGAGTATGGCTGAGATTGATCTCTCAGTGAGAACAACCAACTGTCTTGACGATCATGGGATTTGCACGGTTGGCGATCTGCTGGATTGTAGCCGAGCAGAGTTGCTGAGAATCGCAAATTTTGGCGAGAAGACGTTGGAAGAAGTCTATAAGGCTTTGGAAAAAATCGGATTCTACCGAGCTGATCGGCAGAAGGTTAGTAAATGTTGCACAGGATAAAAGGATAATTCTTGTTCTGAATATTTATTCCGATTTTAGGCATGATATAGGAGGGGTACGTCTCTGAAATTTGAACGTATATTTGGATTATTGTTTTCAATATAAGCCGGTTTTCCGCGAGGCAAGCCGGCGATATTTTTTTTGCAATATATTTTTGGGATGTAATTTTTAATGTCGGGCGAATATTCGAGTTCATTTTTTCGTCGATTATTTAAGCGTCGGTTGGGCGAACCGTTGGCGTTTGCGGTAATATTTTTTGTTAGTCTTGTATTCTTATTGATTCATTTGCGGAGTTGGATAATTCCTGAGCTTATGCTTATGCAAGAATTTATTCCGTCAAAGGGATTAGTTCTTAATAAGCGTGTTCTTGAGCGGCAGATCGGCGATAAGAAATTTTATTCGCCGGAGGTTTTAATTCAGTTTGAGGTTCCGAGTCAGGGGCGTGTTGGTGCGGGCGGCGGAGACGATAACGGCGGTGTCAACAACGGCGGTGTCAACAACGGAGGCGGCAACAACGGAGGCGGCGGCAGCGGCGAGTCGAATTCGAATTCGGATTCTTCTGGAAAGATTTATCAAGTCTGGACATTTAGCGAGAAGCATTTGCGATCTGGCGGAGATTTTTCGTACAATAAAGACGCGGCGGGGAAGTTGATTAGCGTTTATGAGGTTGGCGGAGTTATTGATTGTTGGTATCGTTCGAGCGATCCGAATCTTGTGATTGTGTATTGGCGATTTTCTTTTATTGGTTGGTTTTTTCTGGTGTTATTATTTTCGTTATTGTTGCTTGGGTTAGTTGGATTTTGTTTTTCTTTTAGGTTGCGGTCTGTATCGACGGAGCGTCAGGCGGCGTTGGAGACGGTAGCGATCAATTCTCCGCTTTCGACATTAGCGGGCGATATGCGTAGTATGGCGTGGTCAACTATTCCTGACATAAAGATTATCAATGAGAGTCCCGGCACTCATTTAGCGTATCGATTACCACTTGGTAATCAACCGATATTTCCGCTTGTGGGATTGAGTTTATTTACGATAGCGTGGGTGATTGTTGCGGTAGTGATAATGACGCATTCGGTGATGAATCCGGCGAGCGAGTTGTATGATGTGATTGGCGGTATGATTTTACGTTCTTTATTTCTTGGGGTAGGATTTTTTCTTTTTTTTGTGGTGATTCGAAAGTATATTTTGACGTTTGGCGCAGGGTTGATGTTATTAGAGATTTCGGATCATCCGATTTATTCTGGCAGGCGTTATCGTTTATTATTGGTTGTAAGGGGCGTGTTGCAATTTCATGATTTATCGGTTGCGGTGATTTGCGAGGAGGTCGCGAGATTTACGCAGGGAACGGACACGGCTACGAATAGAAGAAATGTATTTAAGCAAGTAATTTTCAGAAAAACTGATTTCGACATTTCGGCTAATCTTCCGTTGAGCGAGGAATTTTTTTTACAGTTACCGATTAGCGCGATGCATTCGTTTAGGCAGGAGAACAATGAAATTTGTTGGAAGATAAACATCACGGCGAGGATTGCGGGTTGGCAAGAGGTTCAGCGTTCTTGTCCAATAGTTGTCAGACCGATTATAATGAACGACACAACGCCTGAGGATTTCTCCAGTACGATAATAGCAAAATTAAAACAATAAAAAAATATTGTAACCGTTCACGGGTTTTAAAATTCGGATTTGAATTACTAAACCCAATGTAGAGACGCAATGCTTTGCGTCTC
>JAITAZ010000338.1 GCA_031283825.1 Planctomycetaceae bacterium
CATGTTACGCACTTGCTACCCCAGATCTGGTAGGCGACCGTAGGTTCGCAACCTTTCGCCGAAAGGTAGCGTCGGCGTTAGCCGACGGTAAATCTGAAATGATTTTAATTATTGTCGAATCCATTTTATCGTTGCCTTCGGCAACGCGACCTTTCGGCGAAAGGTCGCCTACCTGAGTCGGCGGTCGCCTACCAGATCGGTGATCAACCTGATCTATAAACATCTACTGACGAACAAATACTGCGTAACATGATTTCGTAACTATTCAGAGTAGTATTTTTTTAAGGGAACAATGGGGACGTCGTGGTTTGAAATCAGAGATTGACGACTCATAAGACATTGCTCTTGAGTCTTTTCAAACACGTCCCATTTGTTTCATAAGTTCCATTAAAAAATACTACAACCGAATATTTACAAAAATTTCGCTGAAAAATTACAAATAATCTTATCATGAGTAGTTTTAATCAATCCAATTCATCGACGCAAATGTTGCAAGAACGATTACAACAATTTCGCAACGATTTTAATCTGATTGAAAGCGAAATAAGTCGTTTAATTGTTGGTCAATCTGAAGTTGTCCGCGATATTATTATTGCAATGATCTCTGGCGGACATGTTTTGTTAGAAGGCGTTCCCGGTTTGGGCAAAACGTTGTTGGTTCGGACTTTGGCGGAAATTATTGAAGGTAAATTTTCACGAATCCAATTTACGCCAGATTTAATGCCAGCAGACTTGACCGGAACAAACATAATGAATAAAACAGTCGATGGAAATAGTTACTTTGACTTTCAACAAGGTCCTGTATTCTGCAATCTGCTACTAGCCGACGAAATCAACCGCGCAACCCCAAAAACTCAAGCTGCATTGCTCGAATCAATGCAAGAACATTCAGTAACAGTCGGAAGAACAACTCACAAATTACCCGATCTTTTCTTCGTATTAGCAACGCAAAATCCAATAGAAATGGAAGGAACATATCCACTGCCGGAAGCGCAACTAGACAGATTTTTCAGCAAAATAATTTTTCCTTTTCCAACTAAAGAAGAACTAGTTCAAATTATCAATCGGACGACAAAAACAGAAATTCCAAAAGTTAAATCAACTATTCCAACATCGCGAATTATTGAAATGGGTCAACTGGCAAGAGAAATTACTGTTGCCGACAAAATTACAAATTACGCGGCAGAGTTGATATTGCGGACTCATCCGAGATTAAGCAATTCGGATTTTGAATCGAAACATACGGCGTCAGAAAAGTTAGTTGATAAATATGTTCGTTACGGAGCAAGTCCGCGCGGCGCGCAAGCGTTAATGTTAGGCGCAAAAGTAAGAGCAATCCTAGACGGAAGATACAATGCAGCAAAAGAAGACTTAATCGCTATGACGCCAACAGTTTTACGACATAGAATTATTTTGACCTTTGAAGGCGAAGCTGAAAATATCACAACTGACGAAATTATTGAAACGATAATTCGAGATCAGTTTTAAACTATTCACGCTTGAATTTTCGATTAGAGCCGTCTGCTTATCTGACTGAATATTGCCTACTACAACTAATTATCAAAGACATGTTTGACGATGATTTTTTAACGACATTAGAATATCTTTTGGCGGTATCGCGTCGCGTGATTCGTAGTAGTTTTTCTTGCGGCGGGATAACCGGAGACGTTGAAATTTTTTCTAGTCGGCGCAAACAAGCATTTAACGACGGAATCGAATTCGCAGACCACAGACTTTACGTACAAGGCGACGATCTGAGACGGCTAGATTGGAATCTATACGCAAGATTAGGAGAACAGTTTATCAAACGTTTCAAAACAAACGACGAAACTAACGTCTATTTTTTACTTGATAATTCTGCAAGTATGCAGGCGGGAATCGGCGATTTTAACAAGTATAATTACGCTCGAAAAATTGTTGCGTCGTTAGCGTATATCGCTTTATCCGATTTAAATCAAGTAAGCGTATCTTGCTTTGCAAACGGACTTTCTGATATATTTCCATTGACAAACGGTAAAGGAAAATTTTTTAATTTGTTAAAATTTCTTGAGCGAAACGAATCAGCCAACGAAACGACAAATATTCGTTTATCGATTGAAAATTTTATACGCCGGACGAAAAGATCAGGAATCGTGATTATTGTAAGCGATTTTTTTGATCGCGATGGTTTTCAATTGGCGATAGATCAATTATGTTACAATAAATTCGAACCAATCGTTATTCAGATTCACGCCGATTTTGAATCCGACCCGCGACTAATTCCAGAATTACAATCAACAACTCGCACAAATTGTAATTTAATAAGCGTTGAAAACGAAATTGTAAAGGAATCCGGTAAAATTAAAATTCAAAACGGAAACGAAATAAACGTTAAAATTACCGATTCAATATTGAATCAGTACAAAAATTGTTTTGAAAAATTTCTTGAGGGAATAAAAAAACATTGCGTTCAAAAAGGCGTCGGATGCGTAATCGCACAAACATTGATTCCTTTCGACAAATTAATTTTACAAATGATTTATAGCGGAAATATCATAAAATCAAAATTTTCGTAACGAAAAATATTCCCGCATATTTATAAAGAGAATTTAAGCTGGATTCCACAATTTAAATTCGCGATGAGAGGTTTCTTTAATATTTCTTTTATATTTTCTTTAGGGAATATTCCTAAGTTTACGTTCCATGAGCGGGGATTATCAGAAACAGTAAACGGGATTCCGGCAATTTGTAATTTCTTTATGGTCAAGGTATTTTCTTCATTTTCAATTAACGTAATTTTGTATTTTTTGCGAGAAGTCTTAAATTTTATAACGTTACCGGCTATCTCTATTATTCCGCTAGGCGGGACTTCTAGCATCGGCATCATTCGATGACAACTGCACATCGCCCAGATTATAGGCAACATCGAACCTGTCGGTCTTATGTGTATTACGCCCAAGACTAAATTACCGTCGCTGTCGTTGTTATCATTGTCTTCGTCGTATTCTTCTTCCTCGTATTCATCATCGTCGTATTCGTCATCGTCTTCAAAGTCGTCGTCGTCTTCGTCTTCGTCGTATTCATAATCTTCGTCTTCGTCATATAGTTCGATGTCGTCGTATAAGTCGTCTTCATCTTCTTCGTCTTCGTCTTCTAAATTTTCGTCATTAATTTCTGGTTCTTCTTCGACGAACCCTTTTTTGATGCCGTAATCTTGATAGACTTTTAGATAATGTTCAACTGACTTTTCGTCTAGTTCTAGTTTCATAGTTGTGTCTGTCCATTCGTCTAGGAAATCTCTTATTTCTTTGACTTTGTCTTTATATTTTTCCCAAATGAAATGAAACGATTGCATTGCCGCCATAGCAAATACGAATTCTGGAAAGCTGTAATTTTTTGCTTCACGTATTCCTTTTAGGCAGTAATCTAACATGATGTTTGGCAATTTTTTTACGCCGTATTTTGTGTCGATATAATCAACAATATCTGATAGAAATTTTTCATCGCCGAGTTGTGCGATTAAACCGGCGTTTATCAATGCGCGTACAATTTCGTCATCGTTTTCGAGGCGATTGTTGATTATTTCATCCTTAATTTTTTCCATTTCGTGTATATTATGCGCGCGAAGTTTTTCTTCAATAATTTTCATAAAATATATAAAATTTGAATATCTTTTTAACAGTTCACATTTCCAATTTCGGAAGCCGCCGTTTGTTTATTAGCGGTAAGCTGGTTTTTTAATGAATAGCTTTTGAATCGCCGAAATTCCTAGTACGAATCGTATATACGTCTAAAAATCGTCCAAAATTATAGACGATCCGAGTATTTTTTGTAATATTTCTACGAAATTATTATACGTCAATTTGTTGACTATTCGTTAAAAATTGTAACTATTTTAGTTCAAAAGTCCATGTTGGCTAATTGGTATTGGCGGACGTATATTTTTTGTAATTATTCGTAACTAATCCTGAAAGAGCAGCGGAAAAAAAATTATTACGAATATTCGTTACAAATATTAACAAACAATATTGACCATATTAACCATATTCAATATATTCACTAATAAATTCCGCTGCCCTTTCAGGGCGTAGGAATTTTTTCTTTCGTGTGAACGGTTACAAAATAATTTACCGAAATTAATTAACTACTTCTTTTGCTTGGCGGAATTATTCTGCCGGCTAGAAATATTTCTATCATCATGAAGGCAATCATAATGTAGAGAAAAATATCGCTCCACGACGCGCTAGTCGAGAAATCAAACGACGTCGAAAATCCCGCAGCGCTCTCCAACGACGCATTTACCGAACGGATAAGCATCGCTAATTCTGAAACGTCTATTAATCCTGTGTTGCCTTCATTTGCTTGAACGTTGACAGCGTATAAGTCGATATTTTTCTCATTTGAATTGGAATGTTGTTGTAATTTAACTTCGTAAAATCCGGCAACTTCTGTCTTGTCGAAAATTCCTTTTGCTATACCTTCATCGTTGTTTATTAAATCGAGTCTTGTAATAGAGCCTTCTGAAATGCCTTCTCTTGGCGGGATGTTAATTTCTACTTTTGGTTCGAATATTGATGTATCGACAGAAATTGGAATCGAGTTTCCGACGAGCAATTGATCGGTTTCTTTTTTTGTATCTGCGAGCGAAGCGGCTAATTCAAGCATAACGACAACAAAACTCGGATTACCTTTGCCCCAGTTATTCCACACCGGCGCAACAGACGTCAAAAAAGTAATCGTTTTCCCCTTTCCAAAACTTTTTTCCGCAACCAAAGGTTGACCATTTCTCAAGTTTGCAATTATGTTGACATTTTCATTTTTATCTTTTAATTGAGACGTTGCAAGATACTTTTCGATTTTCACTCCGGCAAGAAGCGGACTATCGCCTTCGCTGAATAGTCTAAAAATTGGGTGATTTCCGACAATATTTATATCCGGTTTGTTGGCGAGTAAGTCAGGTTCGAGTTGTGCGGCGGCGATTGGTTCGAATGGAAAAAGTCCTTTGCCGTTGTTGTAAAGCGTAGTTCTGACAAAATCGAGATTGCTGTCAGCACCGATAAAAAAAGCTACTCCGCCGCCGCGAGATACGTACTCTTCAAGCGATTGAATTGCTGTTTGCTCAAGTTGCATCGCTTCGAGCAGAAAAATTACGCTGTATTGTTTGAGCGGATTCGCCGAAAGAAAAGAAGGCGGCTCTGTCCGCGTGCGGATTCCAGATTTTATACCAGATGGAGAAAGAGCAATACGCACAAATTGTGCAGGGTCAAAAGAACTTGTGCGGCGGTCTGGAGTAATAAGCAAAATTTCAATTGCAGAAGGAACATTGACGACAAGCATTCTACTATTATCGTCGGCGATTGAGTCGGGTTGAAGTTTTATTTCTACGCGATGATTTCCTGAATTAGGAAATCGAACAGGAAATCTCAGCGGCGGATTGAGCGATTCGCCCGCTTTAATTCGCGGAATTGTTACGCCGGTTTGTGCAACGTCGTCAATTGAAACAGACAAGTGAACGTTATCGATGTCATCGTGTCCGTAGTTGACTATTCCGGCGTCGATTAGCATTTCGACGTCTGCCGCGTGGATTCCGTCAACGAGTTGCATTGACGTAATTCCGAGATTCGCGCGTTCTTCATCGACAGCTCTAATCATTCTTACGCCTCCGCCGATAGTTCTGATTTCGCTGATTTTTTTCAAGATTTCGGCGTGATTTTGCCAATTTACGGATCGAAAGTCGGAGATAAAATAAACGACCGGTTTACTTCGCGCAATTGATTGTCTGACGAGTGAGATTGCGGAGTCGAGCATATCTGCGGGGTCGAATGCGCCTTGTGAGGTTGGCATGGATTTAATCGTATCGCGTATATTTTGTATTCCTTCTTCGTTGAGAGTAATTTCGGCGAAATCCGGCGGAGAGCCGTGATTGATTGCGTGAGTTTTTGATAACCTGACGAGCGTTAATTTATCATTGTTTTGACGTCGTGCGGCGGTGTCGATAATTTGTTTGATTACGCCGAGAGCGTCGTCGAATATTGCGCCTGCGCCTTGTGCGGTATTTCGGTCGTTCATTGAGTAGGAATCGTCGAGCAGGATGATATGATGAGTTGGTTTTCCGCCTAATAAATCTCCGATTATGCCTTCAAATTTAGGCCGAGCCAGCATAAAAATAGCGGCGGCGATAACGAGCATACGCAACAGTAAGAGAAGTAATTGTTGCATAAGAATTCGCGTGCGGCTGCGTTTATAGCTTGCGAGTAAAAATTCCAACGCCGCCCATTCAACTCGCCGATGTCGAAACATATTGATCAGATGAATCAACACAACCAAACCGAGTATCGGCAAAAACCAAAGTAATGATTGATATACAAACACGTTTTTTGTTGAGGCTTAATTTGACTTATTATATTGGGGAACTTCTAAAAACTCGTTATTTATTAACCACAGAGAACACAGAATTCACAGAGAGAATATTTTTTTAAAATTAAATTAAATTTTGATTTAAATCCATAATTTTTACTTAAATAAATTTAAATTATGTTTTGATTCAAATTAAAATTTTCTCTGTGTTCTCTGTCTGTGTCCTCTGTGGTTTAAAATTAATTATTAGAAATTCCCATTGGAAAATGGAAAAGCTAAAGGGCGTTTTTAAGGAACAAAATGAATATAGGTCTTTTCTAAAAAATTATAAAAGTATGTTTTTATAATTTCTTAATAATATATTTTTAAATATGGTATTGATATTAGTATTTGTAAAAAAACTGTTAGTTTAGATTTTGTGAGATTATAAACTGTAAATTATCATAAATTTGTGTGAATAATTTTTTAAGATTGCGTAGGGAATAGTTGTTTATAAAGTGTTAGTTTGATGTTTTAATTTTGTTGGTTTTGATTTGAATTTTAAAGTTCGAAATTCGGACTCAAATTTTTTGTCGGTGATATAACAGCAATTTTACAACTTTTCCCTACGCAGAATCCTGATTCTGATTATTTGTTTTCTTTGAATTTGAATGGTGCTTCTTTTGGTAATTTTTCGATAATTTTTGGGTTTTTCAGTAATTTTAGGTATTTAGACATAATTTCGTCGCTTAATTCGTAATTTATCTGAGTTGGCATTCCTTCCCAAAGTACGACTCCTTCTATTGGTTCAATTAAGACGGCGTGAGGAATACCTTTGACGTCTAGTGCATTTGCGAATCTTCTTTTGGTATCGACGGCGACGGATGATTTTATATCTTTGAATTTAATTTTCGCGTCCATTTTATTTAATTCGTCTTTATTGGTTTCGCAGATTGAGACGACGACGAGTTCGTCTTTATATTTTTCGTGAAAAAATTCGAGCAGTGGTAAGCTTCTTCGGCATGACGGGCACCATGTTGCCCAAACTTCGACAAGTACGAATTTTCCTTTTATATCTTTTGGCGGCGTATTTGCCCAATATTCGATTTCGATATTTCCGTTTACGATTTCTTTTATGGACTGAAATTTGACGGAATTTGCCCAAAGCATTCTTTGACGTTCTGGTTTATTTGTTCCTTCGAGCAAGTTAGCACTTTCGGCTAGCCAAGGTTGTTTTGTCAAGTCGATTTTTTGAGCGTTTTGATTTTTAGTTTCTTCTGCGGGCAAAGTGTTGATTGAAAGTCCGACTAGAAAGGCAAGCAATATTGTAGTTAATTTTTTTTTCATTTTTTAATTTTTGGTAAAGGGTTGATTTGAGTTTCTAAACTCTAATCGACTTTTTCCGAAAAGCCGATTTTTGCATATTTTAATCTACGAATTTTAATATGATAGAGAGGGTATCATTAAAAGTAGCAGTTCATTTTTTAATTTTGACAATTCAGTAATATATCAGTGGAATATTTTTAACACGTATGAATATTGTACAACCAACCTCATTTTCAACCTAATTTTTCTTACGAAACAACCTCAGTAGCAAAGGACGCAACACACACAAACCTCATTATCTCTTTAAAAAACAGACTGATAAATGAGGTAATGAGGTTACGTTTTTTGGGAATTTTATTGCTACTGAGGTTGTTTTGTTAGGAAAAAATTAGGTTGAAGATGAGGTTGTTTTTTGTAACCATCCAATCAAAAAAATTAACGACCAGATAAGCGATCTTTTGGCGACAGATTGTCTATTGATATTATCTTCGAGCGTAATTTTTTATTAAATTGTAGTCTAGCGATTGGGTGATAATTAGATTTCTGTTTTCGGATTCTTCTTTGCTTATGCCGGTATTGAATCTGACTAATCTTTGTGATTCGAATACATATTTTTTCATTTGACTTTGGGAGGTAAACAAAGATAAATCTGTAATTCCGTTTTTAATGGGCGAATTGTTTGTTAATAATTCGGAGGTAATGTTGTTTAATTTTTGGAAACATAATTTTATTTCTTCATCGGTTATATCAGCGGTAGTTCCTGATGGGGTGATTTTGTTAATGATTGTCGAATCGACAATTTCACCGGACGAGTTAATGGTCAATGAAACGTCAATATTGTCAAGATTGAATCCTTTAGACAAATGACCTCGTAAGATGTTGTCATATCTTTTATTAAGTCCGGTTTGATCGCCAACGTGTTTTTCGATTGTTACGCCGTTTTTGTATGAAAAATTATATTCGAATTCAGTTTTGCCGTTTTGTTGTTGGTCTTTGAGAGAATATACAATGCTATTAAATGTATGCGGATCGTCCGTGAATAATTTCATTAAAAATTCGTCGTCAACTTTATCTTTGAATTTTAACGCCAATGCTCCCGATGCTCTTTCGTCTTCGGTTGTGATTTCAAAATCGTTTACAGTGAGACCGTATTCTCTCAACAACTTTGAATTTTTTACTTCCAGCATTCCAGTAGATTCTGTACCGGTACTTTGATGAAGAGTCAATAAATTACTTCGCAATTCGTTATTTTTATTAAAAAGTTCTTCCAGCAATAAACGTTTATCTTCGTTAATTCCGTTGCCGATGCTTACTTTTGCATCTTGATTAATAGTTAAATTGAGTATTTCGTCTTTACTTAGAATTATATTATTATCGTTCAAGATAGTCGTAATTTGATTATCGACTTGTTCGGCGAGAAGGCGCCACTTGATTGTATCTTCGTTTGAATTTTTTATCAAATTCTTTGTAGATATGAGATTATCGCCATTAAGTCTATCAATTTTTTCGCCAAATTGATAAACAGTAGAACGTGAATAATTTCTTTCGATGTCATCGTACCAATATTTTTTTTCTAATTTATTTTTCCATTTATAATCTCCGCTATCAATATCTTTTTTTAATTTTTGCATTTTTGCATCTATAGTTTCGTATGCCTCTAATGCTTCTTGTGAGATTGTAACTGTATCGCCGTAAGAGTTGCTTGAAGAAATAGACTCTACAGACATTTTAGCAATCTCCGACGTTTGAGTCGAATCATTAGCGGACGACGATTTCACAAAAGAATTCGTCGAATAACTTGTTGACATGTAACCGGAATAAATTGCTGACATAAAAAATTAAATTTGAAAAAAACTTTTTGATCTATCATTGGAATTTTTGTAACGATATTTCCTCGAATTATGTTTTCTGTATTTTCTGCGTAAAATTTAAACGAGTGATACGTATTAGATTTCGCTTTGGCTTTTAGTAGTTTTTATTCTTTCGTTGCCAAATATACGGTTGATAGTTAGGTTCATATTTTCTGTATTTTCGCCTGTTTTATATTTTGCTAATCTTTGGGCTTCGAATACATATTGTTGGAACCATGATTGATATTGAAAAAATTTATTATTATTATATTTATTTTCTATTTTTGGGACATATAAATCGAGTTCCGTTTCGGTTATTTTATCTTTATCGTTTACAAGCGTTTGATCGATAATTTGACTATCTACGACTCTACCGGAAGGGTCTATAGTTAAAGCGGCAGAAGTCATACTACCTATTGCAAAATAGCCGTTTGGCCAAAGATAATTATATCTTTTATCCAATGAGTTTTGATCGCCTTTTCCTTTTTCAATAGTAACTCCGTTTTTGTACGAAAAACTATAATTATTCTCGGAAGCTGTTTTACCTTTTCTTTTTTCGCCTTCAAGTATATTCTCTATGTAATCGTATATTTCGGCGTCTTCTGTAAACATATTCATAAGTAGTTCGTTGTCTTTTGTTTCGTCTTTAAATTTTATTGATAACGCTCCGGCTAATTTTTCTTCCTCGCTAGTGAGAACGAAATCATCAGAAGATAGACCGTAATTTCGTATTAAATACACGTCTGACGTATCAAAATTTGGATCGAAATCAGCAATATAAATGGGATTGCTATCAGACGCAAGCCAATGACTTGAATTTTCTAAAGAATAATGCGAATCGAGTAAATTGGCGCGGAGTTCATTGTCTTCGTTGAATATTTTTTCCAGTATAGTTTTTTTGTATTCGTTGATTCCTTTATCGATAGTTATTTTACCTTTTTTATTTATTGAGAAATTTAATGTTTCATTTTCATTCAGAGTAATATTGTTTTCGTTTAGAATTTCCGTAATTCTTTCATCGACTTTTGTCATTGTGTTTTGCCATTTATTAGAATAGATTTTAGAGACGCTCAACGTATCCATTCCTTGTATTATTTTTACAGGTTTGCCGGTTTTTTGAACTTGTTGAAACACTGAAAGGAAACTATTAAATTTTTTGTTATTTTCTGAATTATTTCTATTAATACTTTCGTACCAATATTTTTTTTCTTCTTTTGGAGTCAAGTCGAGTATTCGCGGCTCTTCGACGTCTTTAGCTGATAATTTTTCGTATGCCTCTAATGCTTCCTGCGAGATCGTAACCGTATCGCCGTAAGAGTTGCTTGAAGAAATAGACGCAGTTGGAGTTTTAACAATCTCCGACGTTTGAGTCGAATCGTTAGCGGACGACGATTTCGCAAAGGAAGTCGCCGAATAACTTGTTGACATGTAAACGGAATAAATTGCTGACATAAAAATTAAATTTGAAAAAAACTTTTTTTAATATTTTCGGATTTCCGTTAGCAAACATGATTTATAGATCGTTTTCATATCTGTAGTATAACACGCATTTGATAGATTATAACTTTAATTGATTGCGTTTTTTCAGATTTTTTAATCCGATTATGCCGTATATTCGGTTTATAATAATTTTATCGACGTCTCCATCGTTCAAATAAAAATATTTCAGACAGTCATAATTTTTATTTTTTGTTTTGTAATTGAATGTTTATCGAAATAATTCGTTAATTAGATTTCGCGTTGGCTTTGACGAATTTTTATATTTTCATTTAGAAATTTACGGCTGATTGTCCTTTCAGTCCGTAGGAAATTTTTCTTTTGAGCTTGAACGGTTATAAAGACACAATGTATCGCGTCTCTACTTTTGGTATTGTCCCCTACTTGCTAGATATTATTGACTTGGTAGAATTACCCGCTCTTTGCTTGTCGGAGTTTTCGATTGGCGAAGAAATTTGTCTAGTGTTGTAAATCGAAACCGCATTTTTAATGCGTCGATTTGAATTTCTTTTTTAATTATCTTCATAACAAGACAAATTACAGTTCGGATAATCTTTAACATTTGTAAATATTCAGCCGCAGTTTTTTTAATCGGAAATTAAAAACTAAAAAGACGCGACGCCGCTCTTGTATCTTTTCAATCAGACTTAAACTCAAACGTCCCTTTAGTCCATAATGTCCCTTAAAAAAATACTGAGACTAATATAGTTACAAATATTTCAAAAAAATTCAAATTGAATTAGGGAGACTAATCAAATGAAAATGAATAGAAAAGAATTTTTGCAAACACTTGGAGTTGCAAGCACGGCAGTTGCTGTGAGTGGTCTTGACGCGGTAGAGCTTTTCGCGCAAAACGCCAATAAAGACGACAAACCCAACTTGGTTGCCGTGCGTAACGGCGAACCCGACGTAATGTTCCAAAAAGGTATTGAAGCATTAGGAGGTATCGGGAAATTTGTCAAAAAGGGACAAAAAGTCATAGTCAAGCCTAATATCGGGTGGGATAAACCGCCTAGAATTCCGGCTAATACAAATCCGATTTTAATCGGCGAAATTGTCAAACAGATAATGAACGCCGGCGCTAAAGAAGTTGCCGTTTTTGATACCACTTGCGATAATACAAAAAATTGTTACAAAAATAGCGGTATCGAAGACGCAGTTGTTAATGCCGGAGGAAAAATGATTTACACCGACAAAAAAGATAGAGCTTACAGAAAATACTACCGCGAAGTAAAATTGCCGGAAGGGAAAATTCTTAAATCGGCGGAGATTCACGAGGCAATTCTTGATTGCGACGTATGGTTCAATGTTCCTGTTTTGAAAGTACACGGCGGAGCAAAATTAACTTGCGCAATGAAAAATCTGATGGGAATAGTTTGGGAGCCAAGAATTTTTCATTCAAGCGGTTTACAACAATGTATCGCCGATATTTGCACGCTGCCGAAAAAGCCTATTCTGAATGTTATCGACGGATACAGAATCTTAACAGCTCATGGACCACAAGGAAGATCTGAAGCCGACGGCGTATTGACAAAAATTCAGATTCTTTCAACCGACATTGTCGCCGCTGACACATACGCGCTGGAAATATCAAAAAGTCAAACTAATTTGACGCTAGAGAATGTCGGACATATCAGCGCAGGTGAAGAGTTAAAACTAGGCACAACTGATTTCAAAAATAAAGTCAATATCATAAAAATTTCTATTTGATAAATTCAAACGCGAATAGTTACAAATTAGCAATCGTAGAGACGCAATGCCTTGCGTCTCATTGTTCGATCAAAAGATCGCCGATAGAGACGCAATGCCTTGCGTCTCATTGTTCGATCAAAAGATCACCGATAGAGACGCAAGGCATTGCGTCTCTACATTGGGTTTAGCAATTTAAAAACGCTAAAAGTCCCTAATAAATTGTTACAACGCAAAATCCAAAATAAATTTTCCGACTAATATTACATAATTC
>JAITAZ010000339.1 GCA_031283825.1 Planctomycetaceae bacterium
AATATGCGGTCGAGACGACCGCGATCCTAATAAAAATAAATTTTACATGAGGTTTTTAGATGTTCCCTTGATTTGTTAGGAAAAAATTAGGTTAAAAAATGAGGTTGGTAAAAAATAAACCTAATATCTGTACAAAAATTCAACTGAATGATTAGGAAAATAATTTTTATAAATGTTCATGGTATGATCTTGTTAATCCTGTCTAAAAACAAAAACAGAAATTTCAAGTGTGATGAGTATATTTAAGCGAATATTTGGCGAGCATAAAGATTTGTGTCGTAGTTTGCTTAACAATGTTCTTCCGTTGCCTTCGGCAACGCGACCTTTCGGCGAAAGGTTGCGAACCTACGGTCGCCTACCTGAGATCTGGGGTTGAGTCATTAATCCCAGATTTAAGTTAGTGTGTCCCCGATGTCCCCAGCGTCCCCAATGTCTCCCAAGTCCCCCCAAAAATTAGCTTTGGCTTTTTTAAAAACCATATTAGTTTTTGGGGGGGACGTTGGGGACAAAGGGGACTTGGGGGACACTGGTGACGTTCTTGTTTAATATCAGTGATTGATGGCTCGGCGGGGGACAAAATTTAATGAAAAAATTTCTCTTTGTTAAAAGCTGTTTTTTTCTGTTGAGTCGTTAATCATGGTTTTTAAAAAACCGTGAACGGTTACTTCTTTTTTAATTATTCCGAATTCCGAATTCCGAATTCCGCATTCCGAATTTAAAAATCTGGCGGTACTTGAATGATTTTATTTGTTGACGTAAAATATCGCCCGCTTTTTTGGTAATTGTTTACGCAAAAGAATTATTCGATTCTGCCCCAAAAAACTCAATTACTTTGATCTACATCGTAAATCCAGATATTTCAAATTAACGCTTAAACACAAACACTCAACCTTTAACAATCAAAATAAAATAACAAACGAAAACTTATGTCAGAAAAAAATAAAACCCTGATTTTTTTGTTACTTGCCGTCGTTCTTCTTGGACTTGCGTGGTACTCTACGCCTTCAATACCGGTTCTCAACGTAGAAGAAATTGTCGGCAAACAACTATTTGAGAAATTTACAGATCCACTCGCAATTAAACGTCTAGAAATAGTTCGTCGAGACTCCGCCGGCGAGAAAGAAGAATTTCGCATAGTCGAAGTAAACGGCTCTTGGCGAATTCCTTCTCACGATAACTACCCCGCAGACGCTAAAGATCAAATGGGACTGATCGCAGAATCCCTAATCAGCTTAAAAGCGTTAGACGTCGCCGAAAAAATGAACTACAACTCTAACGCCAAATCTACAAATGCGTCGTCTATTCACTCAACCTACGGCGTACTCGACCCAACAGAAGATAACGCAACGCTCAATGAAAATGTCGGCGTAAAAGTTACTATCATCGGTACAAATAAAGAAACAAAAATCGACGAAACTCTAGTTGAACTAATTATCGGTAAAGCCGTCGAAACGTCCGAAAATAATCAACCCGAATCAGGAAACGCAATCAATAGATACGTAAGAATAGCCGGACAAATGCCAGTATATATTGTCAACATCGACGTCGATAGATTCAGCACAAAATTTGATCGATGGATAGAAAAAAATCTACTCGATATTCATTCAATCGATATAGCTGAAATTTTTATCGACGACTACTCGCTCGACCTGCAATTTACACCCGAACGAACTTTGGCTGTGTCAATTAATAATGTCGCCGACTTGACAATCGCTTACAATAATACAGCAGTCGGAGATCAAAAATGGACGCTAAAAAAATGTATGGGATACCGAGGCGCACTTCGCGAATATTACGAAAAAAGTCTAAACAATAACGAAGAATTAAACGTCGAAACACTCGACGGATTGATAAATTCACTCAATAATCTGAAAATCGTAAACATTACAAAAAAACCAACTAAACTCGCTGAATCCTTGAGAAACAGAGAATCATTTGACAAAATTAAACCAGATGAATCCATGTTCAAAGCAGGATTTTATCTCGTCGCAACGCCAGATAAAAACCTTAAAAAAGACACTGAGAAAATAAAATTACTGGCAAATCAAGGCGATCTCCAACTACGAATGAAAGACGGAATTTGCTACAACTTGCGGTTCGGAGAATTAACAGGAACACAAACAGAATCAGATAAAAATAAAAATAAAGATAAAAACGAAAATAAAACAAATAAAGACAACGACGACACAACAATGATGGAAAATCGTTACCTGTTCATAAACGCCGATTTCGACCCGTCAATGATTCCACCCGCCGATATTCAACAACTGCCCGAAATTCCAACAACCGGAGATCAAAACGTCATCAACACCATAAAAAAAGAACGCGAATTAAAAGAAAAATCCAATCTACGAGAACAAGAAAGAGTCGCAAAAGCAATTGAATCAGGTAAAGAACGAGTTAAAAAATTGTCGGCAAGATTCGCTGATTGGTACTACGTTATTTCAGAAGACGTTTATCAAAAAATTCATTTGACAGAATCGTCCGTTATCCGAATAAAAACGCCGTCCGACAATCCATCGGCAAATAAAAACTCGACTACTCCCAATAAAACTCAACCGCAAAATCCAGCCGCATCGCCAGAAATAAATCTGCCCGGAACAAACGGAGATTTCAAATTACCGCTCAATTAAAGGTAGGCGACCTGATCGAGGGTAGCAAGCGCGTAACATGAGTCATTAATCGCTGATTTCAAACAAGAACGTCCCCAATGTCCCCAGCGTCCCCAATGTCCCCCAAGTCCCCCCAAAAATTAGCTTTGGCTTTTTTAAAAACCATATTATTTTTTTGGGGGGACGTTGGGGACAAAGGGGACCTGGGGGACACTGGGGACACACTAACTTAAATCTGGGATTAACGACTCAACCCCAGATCAGGTAGGCGACCATAGAGTCGCGACCTTTCGCCGAGAGATTATTTACTGAATAGTTACATATTTTTTCACGTGAACGGTTACAAAAAAAATAACCTCACAAAGTTATGTTTAAAACAATCAATGATAGCCCGATGATGCGGACGGTTCGTTTGCAATATTCGGAAGTAACGCCGGTTTGGTTGATGCGTCAAGCTGGTCGAT
>JAITAZ010000431.1 GCA_031283825.1 Planctomycetaceae bacterium
CCTTTTGTCCCTACTGTCCCTTAAAAAAATTGTAACCGTTCACGGAATTTTTTATTTTTTTATCGAAAAAATTAAAACGTGAATATTTACAAATTAACAAATGTAGAGACGCAATGCCTTGCGTCTCTATTGTTCGATCAAAAGCTCATCGATAGAGACGCAAGGCATTGCGTCTCTACATTTGGTTTAGTAATTCAAATCCGAATTTAAAAAACCGTGAACAGTTACAAAAAATTATTATTAAATAATTACCTGAAGTTTAGTATTCTTAATTTATCTGTTTTTATTCTAGTTTGAAGCGAGGTAGTAATTTCCATTTTAGGTAAAGTTTAATTTTTTGGTAGTTAGAGAGTGATATTTTTTTATTTTTTAGGATAAGTTTTGGGTTATGTTGAATTTTTTTGAACAGTGTGTGGTATCGATTCCACATCATACCGAAAGTTTTTCTGCTTTGTGGGTTGATTAGTTGATAGAGTTTTGCGGAGTTTGTGTAGTAGATTTCGCATCTTTCGAGTTGTTTATTTATGACTAGGTCGAATTTGCTTTCTAATTTTTCCATTTCTTTTAGTCGATTTGCGGCGATGTAATCGTTTTGGTTATCTTTATATTTTTCTGCGTTCCATTCGTTTTGGTTGAGCATAGCGCCGAATTGATTTTCGGTTAGACCTAATCGTGTAATTTCGTCGGTTGGCAGGTATAGTCGTCCGTTTTTGAAATCTTCTGTTAGGTCGCGTAGAATATTTGTCAGTTGAAAAGCGATGCCTGATGCTTTAGCCGCGTGGACAATTTCGTCGGAGAAAAGCGGTTGAACTGTTCCCCAGATTGCAAGCGACGCGAACCCGACAGACGTTGCAACTTGGTGGCAATAATCGGCGAGGTCGTCGAAAATGGCGAATCGGCGAGTTTCTATATCTGCTTCGACTCCGTCGATAAGGTGGAAGAATGGGTTGATTGGAATTTGAAATTTATTTACTATCATTTTGATTGCCGGAAGTAGAGCGAAGCCTGAGCAAGCTGGAAAATTCTCGTATAATTTTTCGAATGCGGAGGAATCGTTTGGGTCGGAGATTTGGGCATTTGTGCCGTCGATTTTACCGAGTACGGTTTCGAGAGCGGCGCACCATTGATTTAATTTTTGACGTTTCCGGCGAGGGCTAACGGGCAATGGAATACCTGTTGAGGGATCAACATCTGGGACGTCGATTAAGTCGTCGGTGAATCGTGTGTAGGCGTAGAGAATTTCCATTGCTTCGCGGCGGTCTTTTGACAAGAATGAAAAAGCCGGATAAAAATTCGAGTGTGCCGTCCGTGTCAATCGCGAACATTGCAAGATACTTTCTTGTAACGAAAATTGGTTCATTAGTTATTTAGTTGTATTAGTTATTTAGTTGTATTAGTTGTAGTAGAGAGGGGGAAAGTTGTTATTTTGAGTTTCTAGTTTAATTTAATTGTTTCTTAAAAAATATATTTCGATTTTCCTTATTTCAAGAACAGCAGATATTTCATATTTTCGTCCATTTGACTTATCCGCGTTTAAAAACAATTCCGCATTCCGAATTCCGCATTCCGCATTCCGCATTCCGAATTTAATTCCTAATTTGTCCGTTTCCGTAGATAACGTATTTATAGGTTGTCAATTCTTTTATTCCGCATGGACCTCTTGCGTGTAGTTTATCTGTGCTTATACCTATTTCTGCGCCTAGACCGATTTGGTATCCGTCGTTGAATCTTGTGCTTGCGTTTATGATTACGGCGGAGCTATCGATTTTTGCGGCGAATTTTCTAGCGGCGTTTAGGTTTGTGGTGATAATGGTTTCGGTGTGTTTATCGCTGTAGAGATTTATGTGTTTTATTGCTTCGTCGATAGAGTTGACAATTTTAACGGAGATAATTGCGTCGTGATATTCTTTTTTGTAATCAGATTCGTTGGCGGTTTTTGTGTTTGGAAATATATTGCGGGTTTTTTCGCATCCTCTGATTTCGACTCCTTGTTTTTCGAGTTCGTTTAGAATTTTTGGCATGATAGTATTTGCGATTTCTGCGTGAACGACTAGTGATTCGGCGGCGTTGCAGACTCCGAGACGTTGGCATTTTGAATTTATTGTAATGGAGATAGCGAGTTCGGGGTCTGCGGCGTTATCGATATAGACGTGGCAATTTCCGGCGAAGTGTTTTATTACTGGCATTTTTGCTTCGGCGGCGACTCGTCGGATTAGGTTTTCTCCGCCGCGTGGAATGGTTACGGAGATATAATCGGACATTTTGAGAAATTCTCCGACGGCGTTATGTTCGGTGTTTTCGACGAGTTGTACGGCGTTATCTGGCAGACCGATTTGAGCAGCGGAGTCGGACAGAATTTTTGCGAAAGCGATATTTGAGTTGATAGCTTCTTTACCTCCTCGTAGGATAACGGCGTTTCCGCTTTTGACGCATATTGCGGCGGCGTCGGTGGTAACGTTTGGTCGAGATTCGTAGATAAAAAAGATTACGCCGAGTGGCGCGCGGACTTTTTGGATTTCCAGACCGTTTGGTCTGATTGTTGATTCGATTATTTCGCCGATGGGGTTGGGAAACATTTCGATTTCTTTGATTGAGATTATGAGTTCATCAAGACGTTGAGGATTTAGAGTCAATCTATCGATTTCGGGTGGGGACAGATTTGTTGCGGTGTTTATATCTTTCTGATTTTCGGTGAGGATATAATCTGATTGAGATTTAATTGATTCGGCAATTTTTCGCAGCCATGCGTTTTTTGTTTCTCCGCTAACGGAAGCCATTTCGTAAGCTGCATCTTTAGCGCAACAAGCAATTTCCTGACAATAAGATTCTAATGACATCATGTTTTTATCGTGTAAATTGGTTTCTGACATAATTAATTTTTATTTTTTGTAATTATTCAATCCTAATTTTTCAAGGGGCAAAAGGGAAAGGGGTTTGTTTTTTTGAGTTTCATTAATTTCCGATCTAAAATCAGGAAGTTCTTTTTTGTTTTTTATATTTTTTGAAAGTGCGGCGGTATTTTTTTCTTTTGGTGTAATTCTTTTCCAGTGTGAGTTTTTTGATAGTATTCCGAATGATACTGTTAGGGCAAGGAAAAGGAATGTAATTAGTGTTAGTACGGCGACTTGTTTTCCTTCGGTTTTGAATATTCGTAATGGTAATATGCCGGAGAATAAAATCAAGAAAACGAACATTAGGATAGTTCCGATTACTAGGGGATCGTTTAGCAGGACAGTGTTAGGCGATTTTGATTGTTGAGGTTGTAGTAGCCATCCGTAGTAGATTGTTGCGGCGAGAATAAACGTTGACGCTCCGAGTGCTTTTTTGCAAATTGAACCAGACCATTCGATTGATGGTAATTTTAAAATTCCGACGGGTTTTTTGTGTTTTAATCTCCAGTCTTGGACAAGGTAGAGAAGTCCGGCGACAAATCCGATACAGATACTTGACGTTGCGAGAAAAAAAGTTATCGCGTGAAACATTTTTAGTATTGGCGGATTGTGTGAGGCGATACTGTTCGCGGAGTTGTAAGGCGTGTTATAAGAGATAACAAAACCGCCGATAATAAGCAAAATTGAGATTGGTAAAAAGAATAGTCCGAAAGGCGTATCTCGATGATAACAAGAAAGATAGCAATAAATAAGAATAAGACTCCAAGCTGAAGTCAAGAAATATATCTCTGCTCCGTTGACATAATTTGAGGAAACAACATGGCGATAATAAAGAAATATCGTATGAGCGGAAAAGCCGATTAACAACCAGAAAACGGCAAAAAAATTCCGAATCGCGCCTCGGCAAAAGAGTCGCAACAATTCAAAAAAAAATGCCATCGCGTAGCCAAATATGCAGCAAATTCCTAATTCAATCATTTGTTTAAAGTGGTGAAGAGTTTTAGGAGTAGAGAATAGAATAAAATAAAATTTTGTAGTTATTTGCTTTATCCGAAATTTACTAGTGTTTAAAAATAATTCACTAAAAGTATCTTCTCTCTCCCCCTTCTCTACTACAACTAATACAACTACTACAACTAATACAACTATTACAACTACTAAAACAACTAAAACTCAGGAACACGTTGAATTTTACCTTCTTTATTTATGAATGCTAGGGTGATATGACCTGTTGCGAGTAGTTCGTTGTTTCTTATG